>PXAP01000192.1 GCA_003567115.1 Bacteroidota bacterium | reverse complement strand
ACTGTTTATAGTAATAGTTTTTTCAGGACATAAACAGAAAACATATTTACAGATGAAGATATATACCAAAACTGGTGATTCAGGCACAACATCTCTGACCGGGGGTAAAAGGGTGCCCAAGTGTGATAAACGTATAGAAGCCGCAGGTAATGTTGATGAACTGATATCCTGGGTTGGCCTGATCCGTGATCAGAAGATTGATCACGAACATATTGATTTACTGATTGAAATCCAGGACAGGCTTATGAGCTGTGCTTACATGCTGGCACTGGACCATGAAAGTTGCAAAGTAAAAACCCATTCTATCCGGGAAGAAGATATAGTTGCTCTTGAAATTGCTATTGACAGGATGGAGGAGGAGCTGGATCCTGTCCAATCTTTTATTCTGCCCGGCGGTCATTCTCTTGTTTCCTGGTGTCATATCGCACGAAACGTATGCAGGCGTGCTGAGCGTAATGTATTAAGGCTTCATCCTGATTTCCCCCTGGACAATTTTATTGTCAAGTATCTTAACCGATTATCTGATTATTTTTTTGTATTATCGCGTAAGATTGGCAAAGATTTTAACGCTGATGAAATTCCATGGAAACTCAGGTTGTAAAATTCATTATATTTTTTAAATTTGCACCACTTTTATCAAAAAGGTAGATTTTAATTCAAATTGAGTTATGTACTGGACGCTTGAATTGGCTTCAAAACTGGAAGATGCTCCGTGGCCGGCAACAAAGGATGAGTTAATCGACTATGCTATGAGATCGGGGGCTCCGCTTGAAGTTATCGAAAATCTCCAGGAGATTGAAGATGAAGGTGAGATTTATGAGAGCATTGAGGATATCTGGCCTGACTATCCCAGTAAAGATGACTTTTTTTTCAACGAAGATGAATATTGATTTTAATTTCTGAACACATCCTCCCAATATATTGGCCTTAAATTTTCCAGCCACTGAAAATTCTGCAGAAATCTTTCTTCATCAGGCAGGTCTTCCATGGGATAAAGTGTTGCTTCTGCCCTGCTCAGGAATTGTATCCTGTGCGGTTTATTCTCTTTCAAAAATATTGTCAGGTTGGAACTTGCAGATTTGTTCACACCTATTATTTCTTCATCTTCTGCCGGATAATATAGTGTTTCGGCATTTCCGGTTACGTGTACCCTGTATAGTTCTCCGGCATTGAAATATCCGATTATATCCTTGCCTTTGATCTGATTGTAAAGCCCGGGTTCCTCTTCAGATGTTATAAAAGCAGAATTGTTCAGTACAATATGATCTGCTTCTCCGTTTTTAAGATGCAGCTCCATATATTCGGCTGTTAACTGGTTGTCGTCTGACCATATAACCGGATCACCAAACATAAAAACCACTGAATCTCTCATGTTATAATACAGAGAATCACTTCGGCCCTGCATATCCCGGCTGAAGAACCTTGCTCCATAATATGCCACCATTATTCTCACCGTATCGTTTTCCGTAATGCTTTCCTTATAGGTTAATTTCCTCTCGTCAACTTCAGTGCCCGTACTATCCGGTTTTTCGACGGGTATAAAGTCAGTGTGCCCGGGTGCAAGTGTGTCGGAGATTGCTGTTTCAGAGCTTTCAGTCAGTTCTGTTACCAGGGTGTCCTGAATTCCGGCATAAAGGGTATCGGTTGGTTCAGGTGAGTCATCCGGCTTTTTGTCCGGAGCTGTTACCTGCAACCATGAGCGAAGGGTGTCTGCATGGAGGTATAGAGTATCATTTTCTGACATCTGGATAAGCAATGCTCTGTCGGTTACAAACATATGCTCGGGATCGCGGTTAAACCAGGCGTAATTACCTTTAATTATTATATTTTCAATTGTGTCTGTAACCTCTGCATTCATAAAGGCCTTTCCCGTACCCCTCCCGTTGTCATAATAAATACTGTCGGCTGTTAAAAACTGATTGTTATTCTTTATACGGGCATTTTTGTTAAACTGGGAAATGTCTGTCTGTGTGTCATACCAGCCGTTTTCGCAATAGATATCTGTTTCATCTCCGGTTATGGTAGTGGGTCCCTGGAAGTACACTACTTCTGTTACTGTATTATATTTGAGTGTATCAGAATTAATTATATAATCTGGATTGGTTACTATCACACTGTCTCTGAAAAAGAATAATTTGTCATTTGCATAATAATAGCCCTTGATGCTTTCCAGCCTGTTATCACCATTTTTAACCACACCTCTGTTTGGATAGTAACCGTAATCATTCTGAAGATCAAAATTCAGATATTCTGTTATCAGTGTTGTTTCCCTGTCTACCAGCCGGACATTGTGTCTGACCTCGGCGTATCTTTTATTACCGTGATATATTATCTGATCACCATGCAGATGCAGCGTATCTCCCTGGTTAATATGTACATTCCCAAAAGCATGTACGATATTGGTATTGGTATAGCGGTGCGCGCTATCGCAATGCATAAGCACATCCTCATGTCTGAGGCTCACATTGCCAATAAGACGTAGAGCGTCGGAGTCAATGCCCGCATAAGGACCCTCCAGGGTTTCTGCGAAAAGTATATTAATTTCAACAGGTTTTTGCTTATTATCCTGTGATGAAGGTCTGGCGGAAAAGATAAGCAGCAGACTGATAATGGATAATAACAAGTAATGGATCATGCCTTATTCATCTTAAATTATTAATATTTATATTATAAGGCAGTGAAAAGATTTCCCGGCAGAAATTTTCCGGTGCTATTATTATTACGGACTTTCTGTTGACAATTTCATTCCCCAGTCCTCCGAGAAAAACCGGCAATCTCTGAAGTCCTCGTCAATCCTTATATAAGTTCTGTTTCTTTTATCTGCAATCCATTCATTCAGTATCTGCTGCATTTTTTGATTTATAGCCATTTGTCTGATAAATGCATAGTCTTCCTCCAGATTTGCTGTGTGAGGGGCTGTCTGGGAGTTAAGATACAGGAGTTGATAAAAGATTTTTCCCTGCCTGTCGACTGATTCCAGGGGCCCTGCTATCTCACCTACTCTCATATCTCTTATAGCTTGATAATCATCAGGATCAAGCTGGTCAAGCTCAAATTTTGAACCACCTGTTTCCTGATTGATTACCAGTCCGCCCCCCATCCTCGTATCATCATCTTCAGAATGCATCAGTGCTGCAGTTCTGAAGGTTATAGTATCGGTGCGTATAACTGTAGCCAGGCTGTCAAGAGATGATTTTGCTTTTTCTTTTGCCTGTTCTGTAGCCTGGGGCTGCATCAGAATATGCCTTACATTGACCTCATCTTCCCGGCGGTCTATAAGCTTTGCAATATGAAAACCATACTCGGTTTCAAAAACGGGAGATACCATGTCCTCTTTCAGCGAAAAAGCAACTTTGGCAAATTCGGGAGCAAGCTCGGCACGTGTCATATATCCAAGTTCGCCCCCTCTGCGGGCTGTTCCGGGATCCTCTGAATACAAGACTGCCATGGTGGTGAAACTCGCGCCATCAACTATTCTCTTCCTGAGTTCATTGAGTCTCTGTCTTACCCTGAAATTCTCAGCCTCGCTGAATTCCGGGTATTTAACTATTCTCCTGATTTCCACTTGTGAAGGAATCAAGGGAATGTCTTCCTCGGGGAGATTATTGTAGAAACTTCTTACCTCAGCAGGTGTAACCCTCACATTGCCAATGATGTCCTCCTGCATATAACTGGTAATAAGCTGCCTGCGAACAATGTCCCTGAAATCCTCCTTGATCTCAAGTATGCTTTTATTGTAATAGTTCTCCAGGTTTTCTTCAGAACCTATCTGTTGTATAAAAAACTGTAGCCTGCGGTTCAGTTCCATCTCAACCTCAGCATCACTAACTTCAATGGAGTCAACAATGGCCTGGTTGAGCAGTAATCTTTGCTCAAGGTAATTTTCAAGCACTTCACAGCGGGAATATTCCGACTCGGCATATCCCTGGGCCTCAAGTTGCATAATCTCATTCTCAATTTCAGACTGCAGGATAATGCTGTTTCCTACAACTGCTACAATCCGGTCTATAACTCTTTCCTGTGCAAATACAGCCGGATGTCCGGTGAAAAAAACCAGGAATATTGAAAAATAAAGGAAGATAAAGAGTTTTTTAAATAATATCATATTATGCTATCATTAAAAATATTGAAATTCATTTTTATTTAATTCTTCTTTTAAAACTTTTTCCAGTACTACTAAAAACTGATTTTCCCTTTTGTTTAGTATAATGCTTCTGATTTTTTGGGCTGTAAATAAAAGCGGCATTTAACTGCAGATGGCTTTGCAGTCGTGTATCCCGGCAAAATAATGTTAGTGCGAAGCCTCAATTAGTTAATTAATGGTTGATAAAACATCCCTGTTTACGGTAACATTGTATTTTTCCCGCAGTTCTTTTATCCATTTTTCCTCAAGATAATCCTGGTAATCTGTCAGCACCTGTTCGTGAACCTCATCAAGGCTTTTGGGTTCAGGATCAATAATTTCATGTATCATAACAACCTGGTACAGTCCGTTAGTCTGATAAATTTCAGATACCTTTTCTTCTTCCCATTTAATCTTGTCTGTTACTTTATTTTCACCTTTGTGTAAAATATCTTTTTCAACTGTTACCAGGTCTTTTTCAGAACGTCGGTTCAGGCGGTCAATGATCCATGCATCATCTCTTCTTTCAAACCATTGACTTCTTCTCGCTCTTCTTGCTGCTCTTTCTGCCAGACGTTCATCACCAGTGGTGAATATACTGGCCAGGATTCTTTCCCCCCACATGTAGTCATGTATATTGTTTCTGAAAAATTCTGCCAGCCCGGTACTGTCATTAAGATTGGACCAAATTTGTCTTTCGGTGATCTCAAACAGCAACATGCCGTCTTTGTATTCCTGCATCATAAATCGGAATTCGGGATATTTATTTTCCAGGTTGCTGTCTTCATAGTCAATAAGCCATTTTTTCACAAATTCCTGATACAGAGAATAAACATATTCATCAATTGGCCATGGATTTCGTTTATAAGCGTTTTTTGAAATAAATTCGGCAAAATCACCCTGAGTTACCTTTTCCCCTGTAACACTGAACAATACCCGGGTTAAATCGTGATATCCGGGAACAACCCAGTTTCCAGTGAATATGCTTTCATCAATCAAATGGGAAAAAACTTCAAGTGACAAAGGATTTTCAGAGAACTCCCACTCTTTTTTAAGTCTTTTTACCAGGGCATCTTTAATCAGTTGAGAGCGTTTATCACCGGAGGTTCTTACCCTGTCATGAAGTTCATTTTTTATTTCATCAAAAGTGGGGATATTCCTTTGGTCAAGAAGCTTTATTATGTGCCAGCCATAAGGGGTGCGAACCGGTTCTGAGATATCTCCCGGATTTTCAAGTGAAAAGGCGGCCTTTTCAAATTCAGGTACAATCCTTCCCGAACCAAACCAGGGAAGCCCCCCCGGCCAAAAGACTGCAAAAGGCCAATACCACCAGATAACGCCGCCGCAGGCATATCGTGAGAAAGTGCAGGTAAACCCGGATCACCGCCTTCAAAAAGGCGTCCACCGCGTCCCGCAACTCCCGATAGACAATGCCGCAGGCCAGCCAGCCCCGGCGGAGCAGGGAACGCTCCCGTGCCGCCCGCTCTTCCAAGCGGCGGACCGTTTCGGGCAGGCGGACGAAGTCGGCCAAGTGACAGGGCAGCACGACAAATGCCTGGACAAGGGAAAACACCAGGGCGGAGACCACCACCATT
>PXAP01000353.1 GCA_003567115.1 Bacteroidota bacterium | reverse complement strand
TAATTAATCTGCGAATTTATAAATTTTTTAGTTAGTAACCCCGGGGTAAAATACTTTTCTTAATAAGCCAGCCAAATATTAAAAACATCTGTCAGCCTGACACGGGCAAACCCGGCAAAAACAGGTCCGGGCACAAATACATTAGTTCTTCGGACTGAAAAAAATGCCAAAGATTTCATATTTTCGCAGATATTAATCTTATCAATAATATCTTACTTTTTCAGGATGGAATACAATTTTACCGAGATTGAAAAGAAATGGCAGAAATTCTGGGAAGATAATCAGACATTCAGAGTAACAGAAGATCCTTCCATGCCAAAATACTATGTGCTGGATATGTTCCCTTATCCATCGGGTGCCGGACTTCATGTGGGGCACCCCCTTGGATATATAGCTTCAGATATATATTCACGGTATAAAAAACTCAAAAGATACAATGTTTTGCATCCCATGGGCTATGATGCATTCGGGCTGCCGGCAGAACAGTATGCCATACAAACCGGTCAGCATCCGGCCGTCACAACTGAAAATAACATCCGCAGATACCGGAAACAAATGGATAAAATAGGTTTTTGCTATGACTGGAGCAGGGAAGTGAGAACTTGTGATCCAAAATACTACAAATGGACCCAATGGGTATTTATCAAGCTGTTCAAGCACTGGTTCAATAAAAAAACAAACAAGGCAGAACCAGTGAAATCGCTCATCGCAGAATTTGAAAGAAACGGCAATTCTGCCGTGGAAGCTTCCAGTGATAAATGCCGGATTTTTTCAGCATCAGAATGGAAATCAATGAGTGAAAAAGAGCAGCAACTGATTTTGCTGAATTACAGGCTCGCCTATTATGCAGATACAATGGTCAACTGGTGTCCTGCGCTGGGCACAGTTCTGGCCAATGATGAGGTAAAAGAGGGTTATTCTTTACGCGGTGGCCACCCGGTAGAACAAAAGAAAATGAAACAGTGGCTGCTCCGTGTCTCCGCTTATGCTGAAAGACTTCTAGATTCACTTGAAAAGCTTGACTGGAGCGAATCACTTAAAGATATACAAAAAAACTGGATCGGACGCTCGGAGGGAGCGGTAATAAACTTCAAAGTTGACAATGCCGCCGATAAAAAAGGCCGGAAAGCTGAAATTGAGGTTTTCACCACCCGGCCCGATACAATCTTCGGATGCACATATATGGTACTGGCACCTGAACATGAACTTGTTGAAAAAATCACAACTCCACAATACAACATTCAGGTAGAGGAGTATATTGAAGAAACCAAAAAACGCACTGAACGGGAGAGAATAGCTGACACAAAAACCATTACCGGCCGGTTCACAGGCGCATATGCTGAACATCCTTTTTCGGGCGAAAAATTACCTGTGTGGATAAGTGACTATGTACTCGCAGGATATGGAACAGGAGCCATTATGGCCGTCCCCGCACATGACAGCCGTGATTTTGATTTTGCAAAGCACTTTGACCTGCCGGTAAGAGAAGTGGTAAGCGGTGGAGATATTTCACAGGGTTCATACGACAATCCCGAAGGAATACTGATAAATTCTGACTTTCTAAACGGACTTAATGTTGAAGATGCCACCGAAAGGATTATAAGTGAGCTGGAAAAAAGGGGCAGAGGTTATAAAAAGATTAACTACCGCCTCCGGGATGCTATATTCAGCCGGCAAAGATACTGGGGAGAACCTTTCCCGGTCTGTTACAAAAATGAAGTACCTTATGTGCTTGATGAAGATCAGCTTCCCCTGGTTTTGCCTGAGGTGGATTCCTACCTCCCCACGGAGAAAGGAGAACCTCCCCTTGGCAGGGCAAAGAACTGGCAAACACCTGAAGGATATCCTCTTGAGCTCAGTACAATGCCGGGTTTTGCCGGTTCATCGGCCTATTACATAAGATACATGGACCCGAATAACAATAATGAACTGGTTTCAAAAGAAGCAAACAGGTACTGGGAAAATGTTGACCTGTATATAGGAGGCACCGAACATGCCACAGGTCACCTTATTTATTCCAGATTCTGGAATAAATTTCTTTATGATACAGGCGTTGTATGCAGGGATGAGCCATTCAAGAAGCTCATTAACCAGGGAATGATTCAGGGAAGATCCAATTTTGTTTACCGCGTAAAAAACAGCAATAAATTTGTCAGTCTCGGACTCAAAGATAACTTCGATGTCACACCAATACATGTGGATGTTAATATTGTGAATAATGATATCCTTAATATTGATCTTTTTCGTAAATGGAATCCGGAATATTTTGATGCAGAATTTATTCTTGAGGAAGACGGAACTTACAGATGCGGCTATGCCATCGAAAAAATGTCCAAGTCACTTTACAATGTCGTAACCCCCGATGATATAATAGAAAAATACGGAGCGGATACTCTCAGAATGTACGAAATGTTTCTTGGTCCCCTTGAGCAATCAAAGCCTTGGGATACAAGCGGTATAGACGGAGTACATAAGTTCCTGCGAAAACTGTGGAATCTTTTCCATAATGAAAAAAATGAACCGTGTATTTCAAATGAAACCCCCGGTGCAGACGAATTAAAGATTCTTCACAAAACGATAAAAAAAATAGAAGAAGATATTGAGCGATTTTCTTTCAATACCTCCGTAAGTGCATTTATGATCTGTGTCAATGATCTTGGTGCTTTGAAATGCAACAAAAGGCAGATCCTCGAAAAGCTTGTTATTATACTCTCTCCTTTTGCACCTCACATTGCCGAAGAATTATGGCACATTCTGGGAAAAAAAGAAAGTGTAAGCACTGCAACTTTTCCGGAATTCAAGTCCGGATTTCTGACTGAAGATTATATTCAATACCCTGTATCATTCAACGGAAAAACAAGGCTTAAAATAGATTTTCCTGCAGATTATGATAAAGAAGATATAGAAAGAGATTTAATGAAGAATGATGATGTTTTAAAATATTTAAAAGGGCAGAAACCCAAAAAAATAATAGTTGTTAAGGGTAGAATTGTGAATATAGTGGTTTAAAAAAATAATTAAATGTGATTATTTTTGGCTGAATCATTATTTACGGATATAAAAAGAACAACCACCTATCATGAGTGGTTAAAAAAATTTTACTTTCTGAAGAATGCAAAGAAAACAGCTTTTTATCACAATAATTATCAGCATATCCCTTTTAACAACAGTACATATCTATATTAACAGCTCATTTCTTCTGCCTGATAAAAACACCTCTGATTCTGCTGAGCCGGAAATAGAAGATATTATCGCAGACAATAAGCCGGAACTTCAATTTGGTATTGAAGTTGATTCTTTTCAGGTTTTGGAAGGAAGAGTACAAAGGAACCAAACCTTATCACAAATATTATCGGGCTACAATATAAGCGCTTCCGTAATACATCAAATTGCCGGTTTTTCAAGGGAATTGTTCGATGTAAGAAGGATAAGGCAGGGAAATAACTATAAAGTATTCCTTTCCAATGACAGTATCAAATCTCCGCATTATTTCGTCTATCTGCTGGATCCTGCAGAATATGTAAGAATTCATTTGAATCACCCGATCTTTATAGAAAGGGATTCGAAAGAAGTAACTCAGGTATTGAAAGAAGCCTCCGGGACAATAAACTCCTCTTTATGGAATGCTATGACAAGTAATCAGATTCCTCCGGTACTTGCAATCGAATTATCGGAGATATATGCATGGGCAATCGATTTTTTCGGGCTTCGTGAAGGTGACAACTTCAGGGTATTTTATTCAGAAAACTACGTTGACAGCATTTCGGTTGGTATTGACAAAATAAAATCGGCTTGTTTCACTCATATGGGGCAGGATTTTTATGCCATACCCTTTGAGCAGGATAGTACGCTAAGTTTCTATGACCGCGACGGTAACAGTCTGCAACGCACTTTTTTAAAAGCCCCGCTAAGGTATACAAGAATAAGTTCCGGTTTTTCTCATTCCAGAATGCACCCAATTTACAGAGTGAGGATGCCGCATCATGGAGTGGATTATGCGGCTCCTGCAGGAACACCTGTTATGGCTATCGGCGATGGCAGGGTAATTGAAACATCCTATTCGTCAGGGCCGGGGCGAATGGTCAGAATAAGGCATAACAGTCTATATACCAGCGGCTACATGCATTTAAGGAATTTTGCATCCGGTATCAGGCCCGACGTATGGGTAAAACAGGGTGATGTAATTGGATATGTAGGGAGTACAGGTACATCAACCGGACCCCATCTTGATTTCAGAATCTGGAGAAACGGTCATCCCGTTGATCCACTCCAAATTGAATCACCACCTGTTGAACCTGTTAAAGAAGAAAACCTGGAAGCCTTCAATCAGGTAAAAGAGATGTGGGTGGAAAAGCTTGACGGTCTAAAAATTGTTTTCGAGTAATTTTTCGATTACCCTCGGGTACCAGTAGTGTTCCAGCTTATGTACCCGTTCAGCCAGGGTTTGGGGAGTGTCATCCTGCTTAACTTCGCAAGAATGTTGTGATACTATATTCCCTTTGTCATATTCTTCATTAACCATATGTATGGTAATACCCGAATAACGATCGCCCGAAGAAATCACAGCCTCATGAACACGTATACCGTACATGCCCTTTCCTCCGTATTTAGGCAAAAGTGCTGGATGAATATTTACTATTCGGTCAGGAAATGCCTTAAGTATATTTAGGGGAATCTTAAGCAAAAACCCTGCAAGGACAATGAAATGGGTATCATATTCCAGTAATACATCCAGCACTTTTCCTGTATTTTCAAGATCATACCTTGTAAAAACAAAATTGTCGATATCTGCTTTTTTTGCACGTTCCAGCACCCCGGCGCCGGGCCGGTTGCAAAGAAGTAAGTTTACCCGTATATTTGCATGACCGGAAAAATAACTTACGATTGACTGAAAGTTTGTTCCTGAACCTGAAGCAAAAACTGCTATATTGATCACAATAAAAAAAGCTATTATTATTGTACAAAAAATATGGAGAAATCAAATCAGAAAATTGCACCTTAAATAATTCGTCCGGATTATGATTCCATTCGAATTATAAATTGATAAATATCTATTAATTAAAGTCATTTATTAATAATCGGTCAAAAAACAATCAAAAATATTTGGTTATATTGGCAGATTATATTTCTTTGCAAAGTTAAAATTTTATTAATAATTAAAATTTAAATGTTATGTCAGACATTGCATCAAGAGTAAAAGCTATCATTGTTGATAAGCTTGGAGTTGACGAAAGTGAAGTTACCCCTGAGGCTAGCTTTACCAATGATCTGGGTGCGGACTCCCTGGATACGGTTGAGTTGATCATGGAATTTGAGAAAGAATTCAACATGTCCATACCCGACGACAAAGCAGAAACTATCAGCACAGTCGGAGAGGCAATCAAATTTCTTGAGGAGAACGCAAAGTAATTAACGTTCAGTAGTTTTTAAATTTTTTATATATGAAATTGAGACGAGTAGTAATAACAGGTCTTGGAGCAATTACTCCAGTTGGTAACAACATAGATGATTTTTGGGATAACCTGAAAAATGGAGTAAGTGGTTCAGACCTGATAACTCGTTTCGATACTGGAAAATTTAAAACCAAATTTGCCTGTGAAATAAAAAACTACGATGTAAAAGATTATTTCGACAGGAAAGAAGCCAGAAAGCTTGACCCCTATGCTCAATTCGCCTTAATTGCCGCCGATGAGGCAATAATCGATTCCCGGCTTGAACTTTCAGATATCGATAAGGAAAAGGCCGGAGTTATATGGTCTTCGG
>PXAP01000018.1 GCA_003567115.1 Bacteroidota bacterium | reverse complement strand
TTTTGCAGGTGAGGTACTCAGGATGTTTTCCCAGGGGCAACTTACTCCCCGTCACTGGATGGACAGAGCTGTCGGCCGGCAGATCAGCAACCGGCCGATGTTCAATGCGGTGGAAAAAGCTCTGGAGACAATCGGCAAGTAAATTTTTATAATTTTACTTAAATTGAATATGTCTATTATTTTATGCACTTTTGAAAAATGATTCTGCACAGATAACCCTTATTTAAAAAAGACTAAACGGAAATTTACCACAAGGGGCATTTTGAAATAAACCAAATAAGAATTAAAATATTTCCATGAGAGTCTGATCAAGGGTTATTTTTTTACGTTTATAATTTATTGAATAAAAGTCCGATCACAAAATGAAAAAATCTGCATTATTTATCAGGGGAATTCTGATTTTATTACTATTTCCGGGGAGCAGGGTGGTACCCGCCCAGGAACTGATCACCGACCGGGGATATCAGGAGCCACCCGAAGAGATCAAAGAGATGGTTATTGCACCGCGTCATGAGAATGTAACACTCAGCAATCTCAGTCCTGATCGCAGTGTTTTTCTGAATACCGTTGATGATGGTTTGATTCCGGTCGAACGGCTGGCGGTACCTTATTATAATCTCGGAGGTATAGAAATCGATACCGCGTCAAACCGCCACCGCCGGTTTACCACCGCCGGCTCAGTGAGCTATGAACTGTTTTTTTGGGAAAGGGAACGGATCCGTGCAGTAAGGACTCCGGATGATGCAAGGGTGTCAAATTCGAGGTGGTCGCCCGATGGTTCCAAAATCGCATATTTTGCACATTACGAAGATGAGACTCATATTTATGTTGCTGATGTTTCAAGCCGCCGTTCCGGAAGGATCACTCCCGGGCCTGTCCTGGCCACACTGACAACACCCCTGGAGTGGTCAGGCGACAGTGAACATATAACTACCATTCTACTACCCCAGGATCGCGGCAGCAAGCCCCGACCCTTTCCCGGCGGCAGGGTGCTGGTAAGGATAACCGATGAAGGAGAGAACAGGCTGAGAACATACCAGGACCTCCTGGAAGGGTCTTATGAAAAATCGCTGCTTGATTATTACGGCAGGGGACAGTTAGCCAAAATCAATGTTGAAACAGGTGAAGTGAAGGAGATAGGGCCCCCCGAACTCTATTCAGGTATAAGCATGGCCCCGGACGGCGAGTATGTACGGGTCACCACTATCAGGAAACCTTTTTCAAATATTGTTCCCGTCGGCCTTTTTGCCGATGTGGATGAGATAAGGAATATGAAAGGTGAAATAATGGCTGAGATAAGAAGCCGGGATGTACGTGACGGAAGGGATACTGATGATGATAACGATGAACCTGAAAAGCGCCAGTTAAGATGGAGGCCTGACGGACAGGGGATCAGTTTCCTGCAGAAGGAGACTCCTGAAAAGAAAGATGATAATGATAACGATGATGCTAAGGAAGCAGAAGAAGAGCCGGAGGAGGAAGATGAAAAGGAATTAATGGACCAGGTGATTCAGTGGCTGCCCCCTTTCGGGGAAGATGATAAAAAAGTGATATACCGGAGTGAAAAGGATATAAGAAGTCTTGAATATTCAGAAGATTGTCAGACACTTTTCATAACCGAGAGGGAAAGGGGGGAAGAGCATTTATACGCCGTATACCTGGAAAAGCCGGAGGAAAAGCATACTATATACAGGTATGATACCGATGAGTTTTATGAAAACCCGGGCAATTTGATGACAACCGCCGGGGAACTGGGTGAACGCAAGGTACGCATATCAACCGGCGAAAACTTTGTATATCTTTCGGGTGTGCAGTATCATGAAGAGTGGATGGAAAATGCCCCCCGGCCCTTTGTGGACAGGGTCGAGATCAAAACCGGCGAAAAAACAAGAATGTTTGAAAGTCCTGAAGATGTATACGAGAGGGTGCTGGCCGTACTGGATGACGACATGGAGCAGATCGTTACCGGCCGTGAAACACCGGTCGACATACCAGATTCATATCTCAGGGATACCAGGGACGGATCAATTAGAAAGCTAACAGACAACGTTGATCATACCCCGCAGATAACCAACGCGCAATATGACATGTTTGAGGTTAAGCGTTCCGATGGCATCAGATTTAACGTAAGGACAATTTTGCCGCAGGATTATGAGGAAGGAGTAAAGCTTCCCGTCATGTTCTGGTTCTATCCCCGGGAATACGAAGATCAGGACGGAATTGACGAAGTACGCAGACGGCACAATATAAACAGTTTCCGTTCCATTGGCGCCCGTTCGATGCAGATTCTGCTGGTTAGCGGGTACGCTGTTGTATTGCCTGATTTCCCGATTACAGGGCCATTGGATAAGGTGAACGATAATTTTGTTCCAAGCATCCAGAGGAACTGGCATGCCATTATTGACGGTTGTGATGAGAGGGGTTTCCTCGACCGGAACCGCCTTGCCCTTGGAGGTCACAGCTACGGTGCTTTCGGAACGGCTCATTCAATGATCCGCACTCCCTATTTTAAGGCAGGGATTGCAGGGGCCGGAAATTATAACAGAACACTCACCCCAATTACCTTTCAACGTGAAGACAGGGTGCTATGGGAAAGCCGTGAATCGTATATCACCATGTCACCCATTTTATGGGCAGAAAGAATTGACGGTGCCCTGCTGATGTATCACGGGGCAGATGACACCAATGTGGGGACCTGGCCGATCAATTCAAAAAGGATGTTTCATGCCCTGAACGGGCTTGATAAGACAGCAGCACTCTATTTTTACCCATATGAAGGCCACGGCCAGTCGGGCCGGGAAACCTTGCTGGACATGTGGGCAAGATGGAGCGAATGGCTTGATATGCATGTGAAATATGCAGATAAAGAGGAACAAACAGAAAAGGATTAGCCTTACCTGAATTTGGTTTGACAGGCTACTTTATTCATAAAGTGGTTTAATTGGCTTCGCCGATCTCACCTGCTTTAAAGTTTTGATTCCCCGGTCCTCCGGGCCGGAAATAATAAATACAACAGGATACTTCTGGGCTCTGTCCCGGGGTAGGTTATTAAAATTGAAAAGATCATGGCAAATAAGATGTTTAAAACCTCAACCGGTTCAATGCATTTTGCATTGTTCATAATGAGGGTTGGCTTCGGTATTGTATACATGCTGCACGGATGGCCGAAAATATCAGGCGGGCCCGGTTTGTGGACGAGCCTTGGTGAAAATATGAGCGTGGTCGGGGTAGGTTTTATACCTGTCTTCTGGGGCTTCATGGCGGCAGTAGCGGAGTTTTTTGGCGGGTTCTTCCTTATTCTTGGCTTGCTGACAAGGCCTGTTGCACTCATGATGCTGTTTACCATGCTTGTAGCCACACTGATGCATGTCCAGGCCGGGGATCCCCTCAATACAGTATTGCACCCGCTCAAGGGACTGTTAGTATTTGCAGCACTTTTTTTCAGCGGTGCGGGCAAATATTCGGTCGACAATATGTTGTCACGATGATTATTTGACCGGTTTTTCATAGATTTGTCTTGTCTGAAAATAGTTGATCAATAAAAATATTATGGAAAAATCGAATAGTCTTTTATGTTTAACCGGATCGGGAAAAAATATCAGCACCAACCGGGAGATGATAATCGTTTTAACAGGGTTCCTTCTTCTGTTTCAAACCCTGTCAATTAAATCACAGATTATGGACAAGAACTCAATAATAAAGGCCGAAGCAGAACTTGAACTGCTTGGCGACGGTTTTTCTTTTACCGAAGGGCCTGCTCCTGATGCTGACGGTAATGTTTACTTTACCGATCAGCCGAATAATACAATAGTAAAATGGAACCGGACAACCGGCGAATTCTCTGTGTTCATGGAAGATGCCGGCCGCTCTAACGGCATGTATTTTGACAGCAGGGGCAATTTGATCACTTGCGCCGATATGGACAATGAGCTCTGGTCGATCGACATGGAAACAGGAGAGGTTACCGTTTTGGTTGACAACTGGGACGGAAAGCTGCTTAACGGTCCCAATGACGTTTGGGTCCGCCCCGACGGGGGGATGTATTTTACCGATCCTCTATATAAGAGGGATTACTGGGAGCGTGATCCTGAGATGCAGCAGGACGGTGAACATGTCTATTTCCTCAGCGCCGACGGCAGCCGGTATTTCAGGGTAGATGAGGATCTTGTAAAGCCCAACGGTATAATCGGCACTCCCGACGGCAAGACATTGTACGTTGCCGATATAGGAGATGACAAGACCTATATGTACGATATCAATGAAGACGGCACCCTTTCAAACAGGAAACTGTTTTGTGAGCTCGGATCGGACGGCATGACGATGGACGACCGGGGAAATGTTTACCTTACCGGACGCGGGGTTACCGTTTTTAATAAGAACGGCGAAAGGATTGCCCACATACCGGTAGATAAACGGTGGACCGCCAACATATGCTTTGCCGGACCTGAAAGGGACATGCTTTTTATAACTGCCATGGACGGGGTTTTCGGAATCAGGATGAATGTAAGGGGAGTTAACTGATAATTACTTTCTGAATACCATTGCGTCAGTTCAAAACCAAATAACAGGAGCTTTGATTTGCCGTACAAAGTTAATTTTGTTGTCCGGCTCTTCTGAAAATAAGTTCTGTTTCCCCGTCGGTCATTTTCATGGTATCTTCAATGATTGAAAACTCCAGTGTTTTCCCCGAAAGGGTTTCCAGGAATCTGTTTTCAATTTCCTGGGTATCAATGCATGCCATCCTGGTGGAAATGATATTTCCTGTTACAAGGTTATTGTTCACCAGTTCGGCCCTGCCATGAAATTTGTTGCAGCCGCCGTAACCGGTTATTGTTTTCCCCGAAAGGTCAACCTCCAGCCGGGGATATTTTCGTGAATCGGGTATGTCAATTGGGTCACTGTCGATCTTCTTAAGTATCCATATGTCATTGAGCCGGTAGGTGCCAAGGTACCTGCCACAGCCCCGGAAAACGGTATACTGGTCAAAGTGGTTCCGGCGGACCGATATGGTTACCGTGTAAGGGAACAAATCACCCTTCATGGTGTCTTTGCACTCCTCCCTGGAAATGGCCACTTCCGCTTCGGCATTGTATGTTTTGGCAGAATATTTTACAAGTGACAGGTTACCAGGCATATCCGGGTCGGGCATATGGAAAGTCAGTTCGGGATATCTATCTGTAAGGCTGCTGAATTTGAGTAAATTGTCAAACTCAATCTCCAGTTCCCAAAAAGGTTCATGCCCGGTTGCCCTGAATCCTGTAACTGTGAGGGGCTCAATCTCTTTTGCCGGCTCTTCTGCTATATCCCTGATTCCACCACAGCCCATAGCGATGATCATAAGTGCAACTGGAATTATTATCCTGGCAGGCATATTAAAAATTGCTTTAGGGGGTAAAAATTATTGAATTAACCCGGAGGGCAAAGGTACAAAAATAATACCGTTTCAACTCAGCTTATCCGGCAGGAGAGAAGGAAACCATTCCCTGCCGGTTGATACCCATGCCCGAAGCAGAATCCAGCCGATGAACAGGCCGAGAAGCGCCCCGAAAATACTGTCGCCCGGATAGTGAACTCCTATATAAATCCGGCTGTAAGAGAACAGAACTGCCCAGAGAAAGATCAACCAGGTGTACCATTTGAGCCCGATAATTCTGGAAGTAAAATATGCCAGGGCAAACGAACCGGTGGCATGACCTGAAACGAAACCATACAGCCCGCCCTTTCTCCTCGGAAGATGTATTAACTCGGCCAGGTCAGCCTCATGGCTGGGGCGGAGCCGCTGGAATACATTTTTGAAGAGGTGTACAGATACCTGATCTGCAAGGGCCACCAGCA
>PXAP01000156.1 GCA_003567115.1 Bacteroidota bacterium | reverse complement strand
ATATCCCTGAATTTTGAACAGGATAAAAAGCTGCAATCGCTTTTTGAAAAATCATTAGCTCCTGAAACCATTATTAATAATATCAGCTTGTATATCGGGAAACAAATTGTCCCGGATGACACGTTGCTTTTCTTTGATGAAATTCAGGCAGCTTCCATGGTATTAACCAGTTTGAAATATTTTTATGAACATGCGCCGGAATTTCATATTATTGCAGCAGGTTCTTTGCTGGGAGTGAGTGTTGGAAAAGACAACAGCTTTCCGGTGGGGAAAGTAAATTTCATGAATTTATACCCCATGTCGTTTTTGGAGTTTTTAAATGCATCAGGTGAAGATTTGCTGGAAGAAAAACTCAATAAAATAACAACACCTGAGCCTTTGGCTGAGATTGTACATCATAAACTTCTCGATTTGCTCAAATTGTACCTTTACCTGGGGGGTATGCCTGAGGTTGTTGCGAATTACTTAGAAAACAAGAACATTGAAATGATCAGGGTGTTGCAAAACGAAATATTAAAAGCATACCAAAGGGATTTTTCAAAATATGCACAAAAAAGCCAGGCCATAAAAACAATGGAATTCTGGAACTCCATACCCGGCCAACTGGCTAAAGAGAATAAAAAATTTAAATATGCGGAAATCCGGAAAAGGGCCCGTTCGGCTATGTTTGAGCAAACAACCGAATGGCTTAAAGGAGCAGGATTAATAAATATGGTTTATCACCTTACTACCCCCAAAAAACCTCTTTTGGCTTATACTGATTATTCAAAGTTTAAGGTCTATCTGCATGATGTCGGTCTTTTAGGAACCATGCTGAATATTACCTCTGACCTGATTGTTGCTCCAGACCAGTTATTTAAAGAATTCAACGGGGCATTTATCGAGAATTTCGTCGCACAGGAATTATTAAACTTCGGACAGGAAAAACAATTTTACTGGACTTCAAGAGGGGAAGCCGAGGTTGATTTTATTATCGAATCAACCAAAGGTATTTATCCGGTGGAGGTGAAAAGCGGCACAAACAGGAATTTGAAAAGTCTTCGGAGTTATTCCGATAAATACGGGCCAGATAAAATTTACCGGCTTTCGCCCCGAAATATAATTCAATCGGGCGATTTTATCAATCTTCCGCTATATGCTGTGAATGTCTTAGTAAATCTAACCCGGCAATAACGCCTGATAAATACTCCTGAACTGACTCCATCATTGATTTCATGAATATGCCAGTGAATGGTGAATGAAGAAATCCCTGATTTTTTGGTTGTTTGAGTGTAAGATGAGCATGTGTATAGCAAACTTGAGCCGGTAACGTGTACCTGCAACCATTATACCCGATAATTATATCTGATTTTGAGATAAGTTCAATCCGGGAGAGCCACTGTGCCTCCAAATAATCAAATTAATCATCCCGGAGGAAACGAACAGAGAAACCCATACTTCTTATTGTAAGTGTTTTTGTATACACAGCTTTTACTGTATTGCATGCTACGGCGCCATGCATTCGTATCACCGTCCTGCGTAGCAGACCACCAGTAACCGAAGCAGCCAATGAAGTAGAATGTTCCAGAGGAATTACAGTAGCCACCCGGAAGGGGCAGTCTCTGTCTTTAGAAAACAGGGGCCGTCTGACCAGTCAATTTCCGGGAATGTTCCTTTCACTGGTATTACTGCGCCAACTTCAATGGTTAGCAAACCATTATTATTAGTTTCGGGATTTGGATTGTAGATCTCCGGGTTTAAAAGAGCAAAACCATTTTTAAACCTGCCATACCCTGATATCACCTTCCGGAAATAACAAATAATATAGGATATTTCGGGGCTCTGCTCCGGGGCAGTTAACTTCAAATGAGATTTTTGAACAATTTGTAACGGCAGATTGTTCATTATTTACTAACTTACGCTGAGTAATTTTTTTAATGAGGTTAATTCAGTTTACCGGACATCATCCCAACAGGGCCGAAAAGCCGGAAATAATTTGGAAGTATTTATTTTCAGTTTGGTTCAATAAAAACAGCCAGATAAGAAAAATGTGATCCGTTCATCCAGAAGGTATTTATTTTCAGTTTGGTTTAATACCCCGATCATCTGCATCAGAAACCCGGCTTTAGGATTATACCCCGGGCTTAGCAACATTTAAATTGAAAAAACAGCTGGTTGGGTGTTATTCCGAACAGAGGGTTAACCGGGTAATTTTAAGACACATTTTTTCGAAAGTAATAATGAATCCGGTATAAAAAGGGAATTTTGTCATAAATACCATGAATGATTATTTATTAGGGCCTTGATATCAATGTATTACAATTTGGCATATTTAGTTATTTCACAAATCGTTGTTTTTCAAACTGAACTCAAGAATCAATTTTTATACTGAACTCAAGAATCAATTTTAAAATCTAACTGATATGAAAGGACAGGTTTTTATTACTTTGCTTATCTCATTTGTTTTTGTTTTATCTGCGCCGGGTCAAAAAGATACGGTTGGCTCACCTGGTTCTACCGATGTAAGTATCGGCGGACTTTTTGAAAGTGATGAGCTACTGGAAATAACGCTTAATTTTGACATCCGGTTTTTTCAAAGAAATAAACACACAAATGAACAGCAGGATGCCCTGATGACTTATTCGTTAAATGAACAGGATACTGTAACAAGAGAAATAAGGGTTAGAGCCAGGGGGCATTCCCGGCGCACGTTTTGCAGTTTCCCTCCAATCAGATTGAACCTTAGGGAAAATGAACCTCCCGATGATATATTCACCGGGTTTGATAAAATTAAGATGGTAACACACTGCAATGCAAGAGATAGCGATTATGTCTTGAGAGAATATCTTGTTTATAAATTATACAATGTTTTTACAGATTATAGTTACAGGGTAAGACCGCTGAAAGTTAATTACGTTACTACCAGAAGATTATTTGGCAGGCCTTTTACCAGCTACGGATACTTAATAGAACCTGATGAGTTTCTGGTAGAACGTACTAATACGGTTGAGGTAGAACGCGGAGTGAGCCAGGCGCATATAAGACCGGAAATTATGATCAGGGTGTCTATTTTCAATTACATGATCGGAAATTATGATTATTCAGTTCCCTTGTTGCAAAATCTGGTGGTTTTGTCCCAACCTGTATCAGAGCAAGCTCATCTCGGGATAGTTGTGCCCTATGATTTTGATTATACGGGCCTGGTGCATCCGCCTTACGCTGTCCCGCCGGAGGATGCGCCTATCAGCTCAATAAAGGAGCGGTTATATCTTGGGATTTGCAGAAGTGAGGAAGAATTCAAAAATGCTCTTGATGAGTTTCTCGAGAAGAAGGAAGAACTTTATGATGTTATCAATAATTTTCCATATATGAACGACAGATCAAAAAGGTATATGACAGAGTATCTTGATAGTTTTTATGATCAATTTGATGAAAAGAATACTATTTTGTATAAATTGCTGAATGAATGTCTGGACATATAATTAAGTTTAATTTAATAAATTCTCTATGTCACTTATAGAACTTGTCCTTGATGATGTTTTTATTAACATAATGTCAAGATTCCTGATTAATATAGTAGTGATTTTTCTGATAATCCGGGTGATTTATTACAGGTATGCCAGGAAAGAGGAGTTTTTATTCTCCTTTTTCCTTATGGGGATAATAGTATTTTTTATCTGTTCTATACTTGAGACCGTTGAGCTTCAGCTCGGAATGGCTCTGGGGTTATTTGCAGTTTTCTCCATACTGCGTTTCAGAACAGTTAATTACACCGTTAAGGATATGACCTATGTATTTGTTGTGATAGGTGTATCGGTCATTAATTCACTGGCAAATATTCCTCCTCCCTTTGGCAGCGCTTTAGCTATAAACGCAATTATTGTAATAGCCGTATATTCGCTTGAATTGTTTTATCAGCAAAATTCTCTGAGCAATGTAATTGTAGTTTACAATAAACCTGAGTTGCTGGTTCCTGCTCTTAAGGAAGATCTGTTGAAGGATTTATCCGAACGAATGGGACAGGATGTTAAAAAAGTCAAAATCCGCAAAGTAAATCTCAGTTCCGGTAATGCTGACGTTGAAGTTTATTTCAGGGACAGGGATATGAATCAGGATAAGCTGGTTTAGTGTAATTTTTAAACTCTCGTCCTCAGTTAAATCCGCCTCCTCTGATAATGTAATTCGGCCACAAAAGTTGCCAATCTGTAATTATCCGCATTTGTGCCAAATGTCACTTTTCCAGACTTTTGGTGAAAATGCAAAGAAGAAAAAATTACCTTTTCATCAAGTTTTGCCATCAGGCACAAATATAGGTGGCGTATAGTACGATTTCAGCGAATTTTCTATTGATTTGTAAATGCCCGGGGTTTATTAATCGGTTACCGGGTGATTACCATAACCCTGGCGGGGGAATTAAGGTAAATTTATTAACCGGCGAAATTTCCTGAAATATTTTGGCGTTTATATTGTTGTAACATATTTTTGCTGTAAGTGGAAGAAAAGATAATTTACAGGCGGTTGTAATTCACGTTCTTTTTTACTACGGGCTGTTAACTCAGTTGGTTCAGAGTGTCACCTTGACAGGGTGGAAGTCACTGGTTCGAGTCCAGTACAGCCCACTAAAACCTGCTGATTATCATTTCTCTGATAACAGGCAGGCTTTTAATTTTTATGAATACTTTTAACTACATTTGCAATATTATGATATTCTTCAGAAACTTTCCATGCCCGAATATGATGAGATAAAACCATACGGTGAAAGACAGGCGGAATTTGACAGGCGCTACCTTCAGATGGCACGTATCTGGGCTGAAAATTCCTATTGTGAGCGCAGAAAGGTCGGGGCTCTTATTGTGAAAAACAAGATGGTTATTTCCGATGGCTACAATGGTACACCCTCGGGATTTGAAAATGTTTGTGAGGATGAATCAGGGGAAACCAAACCCTACGTGCTGCATGCCGAGGCAAATGCCATCACAAAGGTTGCCAAATCAAATAATAGCAGTGAGAATTCAACGTTATATATAACATCGGCCCCTTGTATGGAATGCTCCAAGCTGATTATCCAGGCAGGCATTAAGAGAGTTGTTTTTTTTGACGCTTACCGCCATGATGAGGGGGTAAAACTTCTCAGGCGCGCAGGCATTGAACTTATACAAATTAAGGAATAGAACGGAAGATATTAAACGGTCAGGAAGATCAGTTTTCATACACTCTCATGATATATATACGATGAGTTTTTTATGACCATAAAAAGACTATATTAATATGAAGCTCAGAATTAAATCTTCATCCACATATCTGCCTCTGCTCTTTGCCATTGTACTTATACTTGGGATGCTGATAGGAGTTAATCTTATTGACAGAACAGGTGAAAGGTCGATGTTCGTTTATCCGAAAACCGATAAGCTTTCAGGAGTTCTCAATTTTATCGAGATGGAATATGTGGACACCATATCCAAAGAGACGCTTGTCGAAAAAACCATTCCTTTGATTTTAGAAAATCTGGATCCTCATTCTGTTTACATACCGGCAGAAGATCTGCAGCGGGTTACCGAACCACTGGAAGGAAATTTTGAAGGTATCGGAATACAATTTAATATGCTTAATGACACGGTTGTTGTCATACAGACCATTTCAGGCGGACCCTCGGAAAGGATAGGGATACTGCCGGGCGACCGTATTGTAACTATCAACGATACGGTGGTGGCCGGAGTAAATTATCCCGATGATGAAATTGTGAACAGGCTCAGGGGACTGGGTGGCACCCAGGTCACAGTAGGTGTTAAACGGCAGTTTATTCCCGGCATTATGGAATTTGAAATAACCCGCGACAGGATTCCTCTTTACAGTGTGGATGTAGCATATATGATAAATGATGATACAGGGTACATCAAAATAAGCCAGTTTTCCAGGACAACCTTCCGTGAATATAT
>PXAP01000356.1 GCA_003567115.1 Bacteroidota bacterium | reverse complement strand
GGAAAACCGCAGATATGGCCCATCGTGCAGGCACATAACAACCCCGGAATTGTTACCCCTGAAGAGTTCAGGCAGGTAATGCTTGAGGGTTACCGGCAACCTTGGTATAAAGGTATATGGTGTATCATATGTCTGCAGAAAAACAAAAATATGGAGATATAAAAAATAAAAAAAGATTTGTATATTTATCGTATCAAAAAAGGCCCTGTCTGCCCGGAGGAACTACCAAACCTTCGCCAGGCAGGGTGCTTTTTTTCGAATTACCGGTAATTATTTGTATTACAACCAATAATTCAATATTTAAGGCAGAATAATAAATCAAAACAATTAAGCAATATGAAATCAAAATCACACAGCAGACGGGAATTTATCGGAAGTATTACTGCCCTGGGCGCCCTGGGTGCCATTGGAGCAGGTCACCTTCTATCCTCCTGCAATTCTCAGCGAAGGGAACATAAGCCGCCTGTTTTTCCCGACAGGGCTCCTGACGGACCGGTTTTAAGGGCCGGCCTGATAGGATGTGGAAGCAGAGGTACAGGGGCGGCCTTCAACTATTTAGATGCCGGCCCTAATCTGCAAATTACAGCACTTGCAGACGTATTACCTGAGCGTATTGATAATTGCCGTAAAGCCCTGCAGGAACAACGTGATGTTGTAATACCTGATGAAAACTGCTTCCTGGGCTTTGATGCCTACAAGCAGGTTATAGAATCGGATGTGGATATAATACTCGAGGCCTCCGTGTCAAAATTCCGGCCAAAACATTTCGAAGCTGCCATACAGGCAAGAAAACATGTATTTCTTGAAAAGCCTGCCGGTGTTGACCCTGTAGGTGTCAGATCTGTAATGGCATCGGGTAAAATGGCTGAATCGGCAGGATTATCTGTGGTCGCCGGAACACAAAGAAGGCATCAGCGCGATTATATACACACTTTCAGCATGATAAAAAACGGACTTATAGGCGACCTTATATCGGCCAATTGTCACTGGCACAGGATGGCACAGCCTGTCACACCAAGGCAGGAAGGATGGTGCGATATGGAAGCAATGATAAGGAACAGGGCAAACTGGATCTGGCAAACAGGCGATTCAATTGTTAATTTGCTGGTTCATAATCTTGACGTTATCTGCTGGTTCTTTGAAAAACATCCCGTCAGGGCAACCGGATTTGGAGGCAGACATCGCCGGCAATCGGGCGATATGTACGATTTTTTCAGCGTTGATTTTGCTTTTGATGATGAGAGGAGTGTACATGGCTCAACCCGTGAGATTGACGGATGCAGCAACAAAGTAGAAGAAATTATTTTTGGAACAGAGGGTTATACAAACTGCCAGAATAAAATATTTAATTATGACGGCAGATTAATCTGGGAATATGAGTATCCCCTGGATGAAGATGGCCGGCCAACCGAAAGGGTTGCAGTATCCCCCTACGAACAGGAAATAATCAACCTGATAAACGCCATCCGTACCAATAACCCGGTCAATGAGTCTCATGATCTTGCCGTCTCATCCCTTGTAGGCATAATGGGAAGAGAATCGGCATATACAGGATTGGATATTACCTGGGAGGATATGATGAACTCAGATTTGAGACTGGGACCTGAAGAATTTCAAATGGGGCCAGTAGATTACGAGCCTGTCACACCGGTTCCCGGCAGGGATCCGGGTATATAGATCATAATGGTGAGGGCAATCATGCATATACTGAAGTCCCGATAAACAGCCGTTTATTTCCCCGAAAGGGCTGAGCGGCACTATACGCTTTCCGTAATAATTTGTCACATTTGCCTCAATTTCTCTTTTTGCCGGAAACATTAACACACCGGTTAATAATTGAGTTAACTGAAAAGGAAAAATTATTTTTTGTAATTTTAGAAGCATGGAACGACGGACATTTATTAAAAAATCATGCGGCACTCTATGTCTTTTGGCTCATCCGGATATTCTGTCACCTTCAGTGAGTAAACCAAAATTACGGTTTGGACTGGTAGCGGATATTCACTTTGCCAAAACCGAAACCCTTGGATCACGCTATTACAGCCAGTCCAAAACCAAATTGAATGATGCAGTTAACCTTTTTAACAAGGAAAACCTGGATTTTATTATTGAGCTGGGAGATTTCAAGGATGAAGGAAGGCCTCCTGAATGGCAGGAGACAATAGATTTTCTGGTTGAAATAGAGAAGAAGCTTAATACTTTTAACGGCCCGGTTTACCATGTTCTGGGAAATCACGACATGGACAGTATTTCCAAGGATGATTTTCTGAAACACATAAAGAATTACGGACAGGAAAAGGCTGAAAATTATTATTCGTTTATTAAGGAAGGAATAAAGTTCATTGTGCTGGATGCCAACTATAATAAAGACGGTTCTGATTATGATACCGGGAATTTTGACTGGACTTACTGCAGAATTCCCGGTAACCAGCAAGAGTGGCTGCAAAATGAGTTAAACAGTGACAGCCTGCCTGTAATTGTTTTCACTCATCAGCTGCTTGATTCATTTTCAGGCGTCTCTGAAACTCATTGTATTGACAATGCAAATGAGATTGTTCAAATCCTGGAAAAGCATAATAATGTCCTGGCTGTTTTACAGGGGCATTATCATGGTGGCCACTACAGTTTCAAAAACGGAATCCATTATTATACAATAAAGGCAATGGTTGAGGGTAGCCTGCCCGATAATAACAGCTTCGGGATAGTTGAAATAGATAATAACTTAAATATCACGATTGACGGATTTTATAATTGTGAAGACAGGGTTCTGAAAAACCGGGGAGGGCAAATCTGAAAATCATTCCGCAGAGTCAGACAGTTGCCTGAAACAGGCTTTCTGCTGTTTTTCTGCATCGCTTTTCTGGCTGCAAAAGCAGGCTTCAGGATGAGCTTTTCTTCCTGCAAAAGCAGGTTTCATGCTGAAAACAATTATCCCTTGTCAGCTTAATTTAAGGTATCACCTCATCCGGCCAGGGAACAGGTTTGCCGGTCTCCCGGGCCTGATCCAGACGGTACATATATTCATCCCTTAACGACCCGTCCGGTGCAAAAGCAGAGTTGTCCCAGGGCTGATCCCGGCAATAGCCGTAGGGGCACCCTCCCTGCAGATTAAGCGTGAAAGAGAGCAATCCATGCTCACGCCAGGAGGCCATGGCGTTGATAAATTCCCTGGTGTTACGGTCCGCATCCCACTCTTTTGTGTCGGGATATATCCATTGTCCGCGGGTTTGGGGATTAAGATCATCAAAGACACCCTGAACAAGGCGGGCATTCATCAGGAGTCCCTCAACAGTGTATTTTCCGCCATAGGATGTGGTCCACTCTCTTCCCTCATAGGTGGTCACACCGTTAATATGGAACTGGTCTCCAACGATTGAAACCCTCGTATTCCGTTCCGGTGTTATAACCGGACCTTCACCACAGGCGCCAGGTCCGGATAAAAGAACCAAAATAAATCCTATAAGTAATTTCATATTATTATCGGTTGTCATTTAAACAAATACAGGCATCACATCATAAAATACAGATATATGATTGCTTATGGATCCTGATATTGTTTTATTTGCTCAGATCCCGGTAGTACAATTCTTTGGCTTCTACTTTCATACCCTCATGGTGCACCTGGATAGCAAAATGACCTGATGTGTATTCATCATCATAATGTGTCATCACTATCTCGTCATTAACCCAGAATATAATATGTGGTCCGACAGCTTTGATTCGTAAGCTGACCCATTCATCATCCCGGCTGAGGAGTTTAGACGCTTTACCAGTCGGGGTTCCGGGTTTCCATAACCAACCGGTGTAGTGTTCCTCGCCGTGATATAGCTGTGCTTCATATCCACGGGGAAAACCATCGGGTCTGCCTTCAGGGGGACTGGCACGGAAATAGAATCCGCTATTACTGTTATATCCGCTAATCCTGAACATCCCTTTAGCCTCAAAATCGGAAGCGGTTACTTCGGTATAAATATGACCCATGCCTCCTTCACCGGCCATAATACCTTCCTGCACAGACCATGATGCATTTCCCCGGACAAACCATCCGCTTAAATCCTTACCGTTAAATATAGAAACCCAATCAGATTGTGCATTTACTGTACCTGCAAAACACATCAAAATGATCGTAACATGCAGCATAATTAAATTTTTCATGATCATGATTAATAATTTAAGAAAATGAATACTTATTTTGGTTTTTAATAAGAGATCTTTGATCAGACAAGATAAAAAATTATCAATTATCAATAAACTTACCCTGCATAATTATTGAGAATTAATTCCTTTTATTATTACGAAGAAACATCATCACCCTTGTATTATAGTCCCTCCAACCTTCCATAAGGCCATCAAGCCAGAGCAATTCAACTTTTCTTTCACTCTGATCCAGCACCCTCGGTACAACGACTGTGGTAACCCTGCCTTCTTGTGATAAAACCGAATCCGAATACCATGTCTTACCCCCGTCCCCGGACTCCATCCGGTGAATCTCAGAGAGATCATTCTCCACCGAGGTGCTTCTGGCTACATATACTCTTTCAGGATTTACGGGGTCAATTGCTATCCCGTAGTTTTTCCGTTCAGGTTTATTGTCCCAGCCCCTGGCAAGTTTAGCTACTTTGTAAAAATTCCATTCTCCTTCTTCATCCGGTGTTGCCCGGAAGCCGGTATGAAGTGCGGATTCTCCTTGAGGAACTGATTCCTGAACGGCAATAGTTATATAAGGTTTACCGGACTCATCTGCCACAATATCACTCCAGAGAGCCCTCTGCCTCTCCTTTCCGTCCCTGCTCCAGTGCCAGATCTCATCGAAGTAATTTGTTTCGTACAAGGGAGTATCATCGAGACTGAACGACAAGGTACCGTCAGCATAAAAAAATGATTCCTCCACAACATTGTATTTTGTGTAATATACTCCTTCGACCATACCTATATCGTTACCTGCCAGTGGTTCATTCCACCCCAGACGCAGGGTTACAAAATGAATGTCATCACCTTCCATATATGCTCTTGTATAACAACGATTACCATCAAGACCCTTACCAAGTCCCCAAAGATTATTATACCCGGTCCATGTATCACCCCCGTCAACCGACTTCCACATAACAGTCTCCCTGAGCACATCTTCACGCAATGCATTGATTATCAGATAAACGTTTCCTGAAGCCCGGTGAACCATCGGATAAAACTGCCTCCCCTGAATAA
Source organism: Bacteroidota bacterium (assembly GCA_003567115.1). GTDB lineage: Bacteria > Bacteroidota > Bacteroidia > Bacteroidales > PUMT01 > PXAP01. Next base: position 712 of record PXAP01000356.1, on the reverse strand, counting down.
TATCTCCCTTAATGCCGCTTTCCTGCAGCTCACCAAATTTTTCTACTGAAAAGGGTTCGACACTCACCTTCCAGAAAATGTTTCTGTCAGTATACCCGCCTTTGTCAAGAAAAACCTGAATCCGGCCATCGGGGCGAATAAACAGGGGATTGGCAGAATGCAAATCAGCCTGGCCTTCCCATATGTTATTTCGTGTTATCTCACCAGATTCATAATCATAAGATGCCACCCAGTTTTTTCCCTCCTGATCAAGATAAGAATAAAACAGCATATTATTGGCAATATAGGCAAAACGTCCTGCATATCCCCAGCTTCCATCACCGGATAATTCAATTGTTTCTCCGTTTCCGGTTATTTTTTGGCGATTTTGACTACAACCGGTTTTAAAACCCGGTGATACGGCAAATAAACAAAAGCAAAAAATGGGAATCAGATTATTCATAAGCAATCAGTATTTTAAAAAAAGTCCTTAAATTTCAGGCATGAATCGTCCATGAAAATATTTTAACCAAAAGATACAAAAAATATGAGAACACATAATATTCGCTCCATATGGCTTATAGGAATATTTATAATTTCCCTCCTGGGATGCAAAAATGAAACCCCTGACTACTATTCAGTTTCAGACTTTGAGAAAGTTTTGAAAATAGATGCTCATTTTCACTACAATACCCCCGACACAAGGTACCTGGAATTTGCAGATTCGATAAAT
>PXAP01000305.1 GCA_003567115.1 Bacteroidota bacterium | reverse complement strand
TTCATCCTAATAAAACAGGTTAATCAAGTTAATATTCAATTAATTATGTTTAGCAGGTAATTCATGTTCAGTATTTCAAATGGATGGATCCCCCTGTTTTATTTATTGTATTTTGTGAGACTTTAGTATCATGGGGATTCATTTGTAAAAAACAGATAATTAGATTAATACTCACACAAGCTTCCTCACGCTATCCCTGATCATACAAAATTAATCAATTTAAAGTTTAATCTGCATTTGTCGGGATTGTTATTTCTTTACACCGTTTCCTGACATATCAGATGACAATAAATTTTTGACTGCCGGCTTAAGAAGGTCCCGGGGACTGATATTGAGGACGGCTCTGGTCGGTTGATTACATAATCCGGTATCAGGATCCTCTCCCGGTATGTTCCCTATACTTTCAGACCACGCGGGGCGGACTTCAGGATCTTTCGGAACCTCCCCGTGCACATGATTTACTGTTGGTGTATGTTCTTTTTTAGAAACGGGTTTGCTGCACTGTTTATTGAGTTAAAAGTATATCTCATTACGATTGCTTTCCTTATCCCTAATGTTTGTTATTCTTCACATTCAAAAGTTTAAAGAACCGCAAGAAATTCCTGCGCTCCTGGCGCAGGGTAGTTTAAAAGCACCCCTGTCTGGTGGCTGATAGTCGGATTTTAACAAATTTATTACTATTCTATCCGGTAAAATGTATTTTTGTTCCTCCATGCAAAAACAAAACTTTATATCAAGAATTCTGATCTGGATCATCAAAAATCTTCGGCACCGTCAACTTTTGTTGAGCCTGAGTCTCATAATCGGTCTGCTGAGCGGATTTGCCGCTGTGATTCTGAAAAATGCCGTTTATTATACCAATGAGTTTCTTTCAGGTCGCCTGGCTGCTGAAACCGGTAATCTGATATACCTGGCTTTTCCTGCCCTGGGTATTTTTATGACCGTATTGTTTACAAGGTATGTTATCAAAGACCGTATTTCTCATGGTGTATCAAAGGTTCTTCATGCCATATCCAGAAAAGATTCTGTACTTGCTTCCCATAACTCCTATTCATCAATGATTGCCAGTACAATGACCGTTGGCTTTGGTGGATCGGTAGGGCTTGAGGCTCCGATTGTTCTTACCGGGGCCTCAATCGGGTCTAATTTTGGCAGATTCCTGAAACTTAACTACAAGACCATTACCCTGATGATTGCCTGCGGGGCAACCGGAGCTATTGCAGGGATATTTAAATCGCCCATTGCTGCCATGATATTCAGTCTTGAAGTTCTGATGCTGGATCTTACGATGTGGTCGATAATTCCTTTGTTAATATCAGCAGTCGCAGGAGCCACTATTGCAACTCTATTAATGGGGGAAGGTGCAGTGTTTCATTTTACACTTCATGAGCCCTTTTTTCTGGAAAACATTCCCTGGTATATTTTGCTTGGGGTATTTACGGGACTGGTTTCTTATTATTTTACATGGGGTTCAATGAAGGTGGAAGCCAGATTGCAAAAAATATCGAGTCCGTATCACCGTCTTTTTTTTGGGGGTGCACTGCTTGGACTGCTGATCTTTCTTTTTCCGCCTCTTTATGGTGAAGGTTATGGTACCCTGAGATCTCTTTTGGGCGGTGTCGCAACGCAGATCGGTGAAGAGAGTCTGATATCTGCTTTTAGTGACAATTACCCGGTATTCATCGGGTTCCTTATTTTTTTAATAATCTTCAAAGTAATTGCAATGGCTGCTACCACAGGTAGCGGTGGAGTGGGGGGTATTTTTGCTCCTTCCCTTTATGTGGGAGGTGTGAGTGGTTTTGTTGTTGCAAGTCTGATAAATAATTTCTACTTTATAAATGTTTCTGAGCGTAATTTTGCCCTTGTCGGAATGGCTGGGGTTATGGCAGGAGTAATGCATGCTCCTCTGACTGCTATATTTTTAATAGCTGAAATTACAGGAGGATATGAATTGTTTATTCCCCTGATAATCACTTCAACTATAGCCTATCTGACCATAATGTATTTTGAACCTCATTCCATATATACAAAGCGCCTTGCTGCAAGGGGCGAATTGATAACCCATCACAAAGACAAGGCAGTTCTTACCCTTATGAAGATGGGACCTGTTATTGAAACTGATCTGAAAACTATCCATCCCGAAGCCAGCCTTGGCGAACTGGTAAAAATAGTTTCAAAATCAAAAAGGAATATATTTCCCGTTACAGATGAAGAGAATAATCTTCTTGGAATTGTATTGCTGGATAATATAAGAGATATAATATTTAAACCCTCACAATACCACGAAGTGAAAGTCCGTGATCTTTTGGAGATCCCTCCGGCAACAGTATCCCCGGATGAAGATATGGAATCTGTTATGAAAAAGTTTGAAGACTCGGGTGTCTGGAACCTTCCTGTACTTGATGACAAAAAATATGTGGGTTTTATTTCAAAATCAAAGATTTTTTCCGCATACAGAAAGATCTTGTTACAATTTTCATCCGAATAAAACAGGTTAATCAGGTTAATATTCAATTAATTATGTTTAGCAGGTAATTCATGTTCAGTATTTCAAATGGATGAATGTCACATCAACTTTTTTTACAAAATGATAAGTCCATTGCATGTGAGATCGACCGCAGGTCAATCCCCCTGTTTTATTTATTTTATTTTGTGAGACTTTAGTATCATGGGGATTCATCCGAATAAAGTATAATCAGCAATCTGTTTAACAGTGTGTTACGTTTTCTTCTTTAGGGTATTTAGTGTTTCAATTCTGATGGATCCCTCATGACGAAGTCAAATCCTCATGGTCTGTACATCAAGTTTTGTAAACTTTAGTTGATGAGGATATCTGATATATAAAACTTCAGATGGTGCCGGTATATACCTTTTCCCTGCTAATAAAAAATCCCTTGAGATATTGGCGGGGGTTAATAAATTGTTTTATATTAGTTGGTGCTAACCTTTTATATTTTTAAGGATGTACGAAGAGATTTCCAGCAAACTGATTTTTGTTGCCGATAATGATCTTCCCAGTTTTCATCTGATTACAAAGCTTTTATCCTCTTATCAGGTATCACTGGTACATTTTACCAATGGAAATAAGCTGATGGAATCTTTCAAAAAGAACAGGCTTCCGGATTTGATTATACTCGATATCCGGCTCCCCGGCATTGATGGTTTGAAGCTTACAAAACTGGTTAAGGACATAGATCCGGGCATCCCTGTTATTGCCTGCACCTCTTATGCAATGGCAGGTGCCAGGGAAGATTGTATGCAGTCGGGTTGTGATGAATATATTCCAAAGCCCATTGATTTGAATAATTTTAGGGAAACGGTTAAACAATATCTATAGCTTAACTTGTAAACTCCCTGTCCTTAGGACGCGGGAATGCTTCGGCAGGGTTTTGCCCGGAGAGGCTTTTGTGAATTAAAATATTCATTTTGTGAAGTAAAAAATAGGGCTTAAAGCCCACTCCGGTAGTGGATAGTCCGATTTTAGCTGTTTTTTAGAATTGAATTATTACCATCCGGTAATAGTGGAAACAGCTGATTTACCTGAGGTTTTTTCCTGTACCGGTTTTTTATGTTTTAATTACTGATAAAAAATGTATTTTAGCAGCCTGAAAAATAAAGATGAGGATTTTCTCCGGTATATTGAGTTACCGCTTCTTTTAAATTACCCAAGGCAGGCAACTGGAATTTTGAATTTAATATAGGAATTGCATTTTTACTGATGTTATAAAAGACAAGGAAACAGGGCTGCGGCTTATGATCTTTTGTAAAATTCACAAACCAATAAAAAAATACAGTATGATTAGAGATACCAGGATTTTTGAATTGATAAATAAAGAAGACAGGAGGCAGATAGAAGGTCTGGAACTTATAGCTTCTGAAAATTTTGTCAGCGATCAGGTTATGGAAGCCATGGGCTCATGCCTTACCAATAAATATGCCGAAGGTTATCCCGGTAAGAGGTATTACGGAGGCTGCCAGTTTATTGATGAAGTGGAACTTCTTGCAATAGAAAGAGTTAAAAGGTTATTCAATGCTGAGTGGGCCAATGTTCAGCCACATTCAGGTGCTCAGGCCAATGCAGCTGTAATGCTTGCCCTGCTGAAACCGGGTGATGTTTTTATGGGGCTTGATCTTTCGCACGGAGGACATCTGACTCATGGTTCACATGTAAATTATTCCGGAATTCTCTATAAGCCGGTAGCTTATAAGGTAAATGAAGATAGCGCACTGTTGGATTATGACGGGATGGAAGAAATGGCAGTAAAGGAAAAACCCAGGCTTATCATTGCAGGAGGTTCGGCTTACTCGAGGGACTGGGACTATAAAAGAATGCGTGAAATAGCGGACAAAACAGGAGCGTTGCTGATGGCTGATATAGCTCATCCTGCAGGCTTCATTGCCACGGGAATACTTAATCATCCTTTTCCGCATTGCCATATTGTTACCTCAACCACCCATAAAACACTTCGAGGTCCTCGTGGCGGGGTAATCCTTATGGGGAGTGATTTTGTCAATCCATGGGGACTGAAAACACCAAAAGGGAATGAAAAAATGATGTCACAAATTCTTGATTCGGCTGTATTCCCCGGTATCCAGGGAGGTCCGCTGGAACATGTAATAGCATCCAAAGCTGTCGCTTTTCAGGAGGCTTTGTCTGACAGTTACAGGGAATACATGTTACAGGTGAAGAGCAATGCGGCTGTAATGGCAGGTGCATTTACAGAAAAGGGCTACAAGGTGGTATCCGGCGGAACTGACAATCATTCCATGCTTGTTGACCTGCGCACAAAGGTACCGGATTTGACCGGCAAAGTGGTGGAAAACACGCTGGTAAAAGCTGATATTACTGTAAATAAGAATATGGCTCCATTTGACGACCGTTCACCTTTTCAGACATCGGCAATCCGCCTGGGAACTCCCGCCATAACAACAAGGGGTATGCAGGAAGCCGATATGGTCGGGATTGTTGATCTTATTGATGAAGTTATTATGAATATTTCTGATGAAAAAATTATTGCAGGGGTAAAGCAAAAGGTCAATGAGATGATGGATTCATTTCCCAGGTATGCCTGGTAAAAAAGCAAGGCTCACTATCAACTGATTTTATTGACGGGCACTGTTGATACCCCGGTGGTGAGACCGGCAATATTTTATAAATTATTGAAGGCGAAAATGGTAGGTAATGGTTCCTCTCTGAGATGCAGGAGCATCCTGCCTGACATTGAATCTGGCACGCTCTGCGGCTCTTTTTGCGGTATTCAGCAGATAGTCATTCATTGTGGTGGAGCCGCGCACGCCGGCAATGGCATTGGTTACTTCACCGTTGCGGTTAACGGTTACTTCAACTACAACTATGCCCTCCACCTGGTAATCATATTCAGGCAGGGGCAGGGAAAGGGGATTTCTGCCGTCAAGACTGAAAGATATTCCGTCGGGACTGCCGGTGTCACCTCCGGTTCTGTGAGGTGAATCCAATGAACCTGTTTCTCTGCCCTGACTTCCGGGTCCGGTTGTTTCTCCCTCGCTGGTGTCGTTATCACCGGTTGCAGTTCTGCCGGGGAAAAGTGCACTGGGGTCGGGTCTCCTTTCGGGCGTTTCTTCGGCCATTTCTTCAGCATCAACTTCCTCTGCCGGAACAGGCTGTGGCTGTTCAACGGTTTGGGCCGGTTCGGGCTGCCTGACTTCTTCCTCCTGTGGTACCGGCAATGAGGGCGCTTCTTCAATATCCTGGGTAATTATGTGCTCTTCTGTTTCCGCTTCACTTACCGGTGGGGGGCTGGGCGTCGGGGGCGCTGCCTCCTGTCTTTGTGGTTTTGCAATTCCTGACCCGTCATCATCGGTGCCGAAACTTATTATTATACTTTCTTCGCCAGGCAGGGGAAGGGGGGTGGAAAGTCCAAGAAATAAAACAATAATTCCTAT
>PXAP01000011.1 GCA_003567115.1 Bacteroidota bacterium | reverse complement strand
CCTGATTTCATGACAGGTTCGATCATCTTTACGCTTCGGCGGAAAATGGCTTTTTCGAACTTCGTCCCTTCTCACAGTATTCGGAATAACGGGCCGCTCCAGCAAGGGAGAGATTGATTTTCCCGGAGTCAACTAGCAGGCCTTCCAGATGGATGAGGATGCGAGGAACATCCCCGCGGCGGGACAGTCAATCACCGGGCAGGCATGCCGTCAAGCCTGCCAGCCACCCGGGAAGCATATGTATCCGGAGGCGACCGGGGAAGGGCTGATCGGATTTATTCTTCCCCGAACCGGAAAAAAACATTAATTCGCTGGTTTGGTTCGAGCGACCAGAACTGTCTGATTTTCTGGCTCTGGGGCCCGAGCCTTTCGGCTGGATGAAACTTGGTGCCGATGGCATTTATCCCGTAAAGAAACGAAATATCCCCGTCCGGGAAGGGAGGAGCAATTTGGGGTTTACCCTCCGTTTCTATCTCTGTGACATCGGGCGTGAGCATTCTTAGAAACAGGTCGTTCGACCTGGTAACCACGGTAACTGGTGTCTCTGTGGTTTCAATCACCGCCCAGTACATTTCGGCATGGTGACCCTTAAACTCGGGGTAATCCCAGGACTCGCCCGTTATGGTATTGTTATAATCCTTGTGCCACACTCCAAACTGTTGGCCCCTCATCCTGTTTTTCCACCCCCTGTAGGGTCCCCGGCCCATCCATCTCATGCCGGTAACATTTTCCTCGGGGTAGCTGAAATTGACTCCCAGGTTATCGAATACGCCGTTCATCCGGAAATCAACATCCAGCTCCAGCCATCCGTCGGGATGCATGATCCAGCGTGGATTAATGACCGGTCCGCCGGCATGTGGAACCTCCACTATATATTTATCTCCTTCCTTGTAGTGGACTATTTCGCCAAACCGCACATTGTTAGCCTGCTCCAGCTGCGGGCCCTCTCCAAGAGATATCTTTTGGCCGTCATGCACGATTCCTGCCAGCATACCGTTGCTTTTACTGAAGCTGACTTCTGTTTTTCCGTTTGTAATAATAACATAATCCGCATTCTCCCGGGCGGCAATCTCCCCCGCTGGTCTGCCGCCATCCCTGAGTACCCTTTCAGCCATCTCAGATGCCGAAGGCACCGGCCATGTCCATGTAAAGATCTCACGCCCGTGGGGATCGGTGGCGGAAAGAAGCAGCAAGTCCACCTCCTGCCATCCGTCCGGTAAATTGAGATCTATGTATCCATGTTCCCCGGGTTTAAGAGGTGGAACAGAAGGTGTCAGTGAACGGTAAACTGTATAGCCGGTTTCGCCGGAAAAGGGGCCAGGCAGCATGGCCAGGTCAAGGGTAAAGTTGCACTGGTCGAAGCTGGTGTAGTTGAACCTGTTTTCCACCTTTACCCGTCCGTCGAAGCCCGGTACCAGGAATTTCATGGGTATATGCACGGGAGACCATATCTCTTTTATGGCAAAGTAACTGCCCTCTTTTTCACGGTAAGGGCCCAGGATGCCGTCGGGGGCATGGTCCCCATCGGTGTCAATCCATCCGTCCATGTCGGTGCGGACAACCCCCTCATCGCTGAATACCCAGAGGAACCCGCCGGCGCTCAGGGGGTGCTCCCACATGATCTTCCAGTAATCCTCCAATCCGGCGCCACTGCCACCGTCATAGAGCCCGTGAAGGAACTCGGTGGGGAAAAATATATCCCTGCCGGTAAACCATTCGCCCGATCCGTAATTCCAGGGCTTGTAATGCTGTGTGTCAAGTCCCCGGAACTTCTTCCAGGGATGAATTACCGGCCTGTTCTGAGGATCATGGATGGCAAAGTCATCGTCAAGCTCATGGTTGCCTCCGCCTTCGTTGGCATTTGCCCACATGATGATACTCGGACTGTTGACGTCCCTTTTGATCATCGCTTCCACCAGTATCCTGCCCGGTTCGGTGTCGTAGGGGGGACGCTGCCAGCCTGCAAGCTCGTTTATGACAAACAACCCAAGCGAATCACAGGCTTCGATGAAATCCCTGTCGGGCGGATAGTGTGACATGCGCACGGCATTCATGTTCATATCCTTCATCAGGTTGATATCGGCAATGTTAAGCTCCCTGCTAAGGGCGCGTCCTGATTCCGGCCAGGCACTGTGACGGTTAACACCGCGGAACTTGATCTTCTCACCGTTGACAAATATCCCGTTGCCTTCAATTACTTCCACGGTGCGAAAACCGAACCGTTCCCTTACCACATGAACATTGTTTCTCCTGTCCCTCAGCCTGAGCTCTACCGTGTAAAGATTCGGGAATTCAGGGCTCCATGTGTCTATGTCGTCAAGCTGTGAAGTCAATGTAACCATTTCCTGGTTACGTGATACGGCAGCAGAAAAAGGCTGGCCGACTCTTTCCCCGTCAAGGGTCATTATCTGTGCCTCGACATTTGTGGCCCGCCTGACATTGAGGGGATGGACATTAACAAGGAAGGAACCGTCCGCCAGGGCATCGATGGCCGTATGAGCAATATATTCAGAAGGATATGCATTCAGATAGACCGGACGGTAGATGCCCCCGAAAACCCAGTAGTCACCCTGTCTCTCGGCCTGTTCGATCGACTCGTCGGCCGAAACCTTGCTAACCCTAACCTCCAGCATATTTTCGGCGCCGAATTCAAGCAAATGTGTTATATCATAGCTGAAACGGTAAAAACCGCCCTGGAAGGGATCACCGGCAAGCTGGCCGTTGATCTTTACCTCGGTGTCGGTCATCGACCCCTCAAACACGATCTCCACCGTCTTTCCTTTCCAGTTGGCCGGCACCTCGAAGCTATATCTGTACAGCCCTTCCTCGTCATGCTTGGGCGTGTCGTGCCCGTAATTGTAATTACCGAATCCGTGTAGTTCCCAGTTGGAAGGAACCGGGATGGTAGTCCATTCACCGCTTTTTCTTCCTTTGGTTACAAAGAATTCCCATTTAACGGCGATGTCGAACCCTTTCCCCGAAAGGTACATCACTTCAGTTTCCTGGGAAAAGGACGCAGGCGCCAAAATCAGTGCCGCAAGGGCCGATAATAAAAATTTCCGGATGATCATAAGTTTTATTTTAATTACGTTAGAAGACCAGTGGATATTAATACAGAATAGAGATAACTATTTCCTGCTGATAACCGCGCGGCAAACCCTCCCTTTGGGAGGATTTTCACTTTAGGATCGTCGCCGGCAGTTAAAATCCGTGTTTCAAAGATAAAAGAATTCGGAATAACACCGTCAGAAATAAGCTCAATCTCATATGTGTCTTCAGAAAGAAAATCAAGTCTCATTTTAATGGTTTTATCATTATCGAAACCCTGGATACCGCACATATACCACGTACCTCCCTTTCTGTGTTGAATTACGACCCGTTCGCCGAGGAACCCATCTGCAAAACCTGGTATCATCCCAGCTATTCGCCCATTCCAGCCGCAATCCTGTTTTAAACATCTTCCCTGGTCTCGCTTCGCGAAATCTTTAGCCTTTTTGAGGTTCTTCGTCACTTTTGGTGATTTTTCATCCCGATCTTATTAGTACCATATTTCTTAAAAGTTCAAAACTAGCTCAGCCATACATCATTCTTTTTATGTTTTTGAGCCGCTTTACCTGCCCCTCCACTTGTCCATTGCTATATGGAGTTATTACAGCATTATTAACTGCTTCAAAATCTTTCAACAAATTTTTGGCAAAATTTTGCAATCTGGATTCTGACTGACTTGCTTCTTCAACAAAGTGTATATTCCAGGCGGGCATCTTTAAATGATTTTATAACTTGCTCAACGAGGGAATAAGTATGTCATTCAAATTGAAGCAGAAATATTTCCCGCCCGTAACATAGTGCGCCGAGAAGCAGTGAATCGGCATTTAAATTTCACTGCATGCTGTAATTGAGATAGTGGAAGCCGGTTTTTTTTAAGGCTGACCCACCGAAGTCGTCTTGCAGGAGAAGGCTTCAAACCACCTAAAGGTGCTTTGGTAAAGAGCCATTGTGCTGAGCGTTTAGGAAAAGGCTATACCACGAGTATAGTCAGGTATGGATAAAGTAGATGAACGAAAGTAAACCGCTGACGAGGTGTCGAGAAGGGCGTTACATTCTGTCAAAAGCTGTAGAGTATGTTATACAGTGATAAGTACAGCAGAAACCTGTTTACTGGCTGTATGGCAGGCGTCGTACAGGCGGCATGAACTTTATCCAGGCTTGATTACGGAACTCGGGAACCTGGATTCTTGATGTCAGGCTGTCAAAAGGCTACCGGTTTAGGATTCGCTGACAGTCAAAGGGAAATGCACAATAGGAACAACCTAAAGGCAGAATACCAATGCAAGATTCAGGGGCGGACGAATCCGTAGTAGTGATGAACCTCCCGTAACGGGAAGTGAGCGAAGGGATTTGGTTATACAGTCACATTACATTTAACAACTCGGAAAGAGGATGAATTTATGGAATGAGGCAAAATCGGTACCGATAACCCGGTCAATGGTATGGGCAGCCTACAAGAAGGTGCGTACCCATGGAGAAAGTGCAGGGATAGATGAAATATGTTTAGAAGATTTTGATAGACATAGGTCAAAACACCTGTACAAGCTGTGGAACCGGATGGCATCGGGTAGTTATTTTCCACCTGCATTGAAAGAAGTGGAAATTCCCAAGGGAGAGGGAAAACTTCGTCGACTTGGAATTCCAACCATAAGTGATCGGGTGGGGCAGATGGTGATTAAAGATTACCTCGAACCGAGGTTTGAGGTGATTTTCACTCCCAACTCATATGGCTACCGGCCTGGGAAGAGTGCACATCAGGCATTATTGCAAGTCAGGGAAAATTGTTGGAAACTCAACTGGGTCATAGATCTGGATATAGAAGGTTTCTTTGACAATATAGATCATGACAAGCTAATGCTGGCATTGGAGAAGCACGTGCAGGAAAACTGGGTAAAGATGTATATCCGCCGATTTCTGACAGCTCCGGTGCAGAAAGCAACAGGTGAGCAGGTAGAAAAACAAGGCAAAGGCACTCCTCAAGGTGGAGTCATTAGCCCGCTACTGGCAAATCTGTTTTTGCATTACGTGTTGGACAAATGGTTAGAGAAGACTGATTCGAGTGTCAAGATGGTAAGGTATGCCGACGATGCCATTCTGCACTGTTTCAGTAAAGCTCACGCCGGGGGAACATTAAAAAGGGTTAAAGAGAGGCTGGAGGAGTGTGGTTTACGACTGCATCCTTCAAAGACTAAGGTGGTGTATTGCAGGGATCACAGGCGTCAAGAGAATCATGAGCTAGTTAAATTTGATTTTCTTGGATATAGCTTTCAGCCCCGCTCCACAATGTCTAAGAACACCGGGAAACTGTTTCTGGGATATGATTGCGCAATTAGTATTGAATCCCGGAAACGGATTATTGCAAGACTTAGAGAGCTGAACATTGAATACCTGAGTCATAGGAGCATAGTAGGCATCGCCCAATTCCTCAATCCAATTATCAGAGGATGGGTGAACTATTATGGCAAATTCAGATGTTCTGAGCTTTCCGGAGTTTTTCAGCATTTACGTCGCCGGTTGATCAAATGGGCAAGGAAACGGTACAAGCGCTATAGATCAAGTTTAAATCGGGCTTTCAAATGGTTGGAGAGGGTGAAGGTACAATTCCCTAATCTTTTCTACCATTGGCAGATTGGTTTTTCTTGACTAATGCGCGTAGATTTGTATAACAAGAGCCGTATGACAGGAGACTGTCACGTACGGTGCTGTGAGAGGCTTGGGGTGAAATTCCCCTTGCCTACTCGACCACTCAGCCGTTGTGGTGCATTTAAGCTCTCCCCCCGAAAGATTTTACTATTCTTGAAGTATCTTTAACCTAAATTGAGCGATTCATAATTTCACCATCCCCCGTCATCTCACTTGATTTAAAAAAATGGCTGGATTT
>PXAP01000139.1 GCA_003567115.1 Bacteroidota bacterium | reverse complement strand
CCTGCCCTTCTTGCTTCTTCACGCCTTGTACGTTCAAGTTGATCGGCGGTAAGCTCATGGTGGCCTGCATTACCGTTTGTAACAGAAACCAGGGTAACATTGTGCCCTTGCTGTATCCATTTATAGGCGGTACTGCCCACATTAATATCAGCATCGTCAGGGTGCGCACCTATTACAAGGATATTCAGGCTGCGATCCTGTTGTGCTTCAGTATCGGAAACAAAGGCAAAAACAAATAAAAACGGGAGAATCCAGAATAATTTTTTCATAGAGATAAATGCTTTAGTTTCAAATTAATAAAAAGTTTATTGTATAATAAATTATTGTGTATTAATGTTGAGCATGATTACCAGTTTATGCAAATTTATGAAACACTTGTGGGCCGGGAACTGATGAAATAACGGGACTCCTGAAATAACGGGACTCCTGAAATAACTATGGATGATTGACTTCCGGGCCGAACTTCCATAATATGCTTTTTCAGTTTAACTTTTTCAATGAAGCCGTGTCCTTTATCGTGTACAGGCTTATGGTAAAACGTAAATATAGAAAAAAATCTGTTATTACCATATATTTAAACTATGTTTTGACCGGGATAGGCCCCGGCAGGTTAGTTCAGCGGTATTCAGTGTATTACAAAAAGAAGTGTGAGCGTAAAGCACGGCTTTATCTTGAAGGCAAACCACATTTTAAGCAATCTGAGGGGATTATTCCCACAACGAAAATTTTATGTTGAGTTTTTACGAATAGACATGAACACTGCTTTGTGCGGAGGGGAGGTAATTGACTCCGAACCAGGCTATGAGAAGGATCACAAAGGCCAGGGCCAGTATCCATAAGGGGGTTTTCACCTTTTTCGGGTTGAAATAACGGAAATGTATAAAGAGAAGGTATGACATCCAGGTAATGAATGCCCATGTTTCCTTCGGATCCCATGTCCAGTAATGCCCCCATGCCTCCTTTGCCCAGACGGCACCAAAGAGCAGTCCGAGAGTCAGAAAGGCAAACCCGATATATACAAGGTTGTCGGCCAGATGCAGCAGGTTATTTCTGAATACCCTGTAATACTCAAGCCAAAGTCCGTAAACCGCAACAATACTGGCTGCACCGAGCAGCGCATAGGCAAAGATATATACTATCACATGCGGGACAAACCAGGGGCTCTGAAGTGCAGGCATCAGTGTTTTGCTGAAATTTTCAGGGAAGGTTATGTTGATAATCATAAACACAGCTGCCATCATAGCGCTGTAAACCAGGAACCACTTGTAGTTCCACCGCAGATAGGTCAGATAACCGATCACTCCCAGAAAAAAAGAATACCAGAGCCTTGTCTCACCCAGGGTGCGCATTGGCGCACGGCCAAGATTCAGCCACAGCACTGTCAGATAATAGCCGAACAGAAGGACGCCGGAGATTACCAGGATATTCCCGGCAATTCCCGTTGCTTTGCCGGCGGTAGATTTTATCACCTGATCAGCGTCAAGGATAACCCTGATCTTTGATTTCCCGGAAACGGGCCTGATCATGAAAACTGTTGTCCAGATCAATAAAGACCCTGTGAGCCAGGCGCCGGAAATAAGCGCCCCGTAAAGGGGAAAGTTTGTATAGTCAGCAACCATAATTTGTTCTAATGCTTTATTAACTTCAATTTTGATCGTTTAACTTTAATGTTGATCATTTGACTTAAATATTGATCATTTAACTTCAATGTTAATCGTTTAACTTCAATGTTGATAGTTTATATTATAGAAAAACCAGGTAACCGGAAATTTAAATTATGCTTTACCGGTTTTCGATCTGTCTTTACCTATCCAGAAAATATAAGCTGCCCCTGCAAACAGCATTATTATGCCGGCGTAAACCACCGGAAGCCAGGGGTCGCGAACCGCCTCAATAACACTCAGGTTAGACCATTTGCCCATGGTCTGGTTATAGCTCAGCTGATAGAGCCTCCATCCGGCCCCTTTGGGAGGCCTGTTGACTTCGATAAGCAGCTCCTGCGGATCGTTATGGGGGGTGAGGGCGGTGACGGTGGACTGGTACTTACGGGGCTCCGGTGTAGTCATTACCAGCACGTTCCGGCCGTCAAGCCATAAGTGTCCGGCATCGACCAGGAAGCTGCCGCAGCTTATCCACCCCTCCTGTGATTCGCCGGTTGATTCATTCACTGCTGTAACTCTGGCGTAGGGGGGCGCACCGGTTTCTTCCGAATATGCTACAGTGCCATCCTCTTCCATTGCCATAGGGAAAAACTCCTTAATGGTAATGGTCCAGTCCAGCAACGTAGCTGTTGTACCGGCTTCGATGTAGGGAAGGGGCCTTTGGGCGGGATCCGACAGCTGGCCCGTGTGGCTGTCCGCTATCGCCAGTTGCGGCGGGTACTCTTCGATATTGAAACTTTTCAGCTCCAGCGCAAAGGGCAGTTCGTAAAAATCAGCGTTGTCGTCACGGCCATACCAGACTGGCTCTCCCTCGTACAGGTCCATCCGCAGACGCTGCAGGTCGCCCGTGCCAAGGCTGGCTGCAAAAATGACAATCCACAATCCTCCATGGTTGAGAAGAAAACCTGCGTTTTTCCTTTTCAGGGGAATAGAACGGCGCAGAATTACCAGTCCCAGACTTATCAGTAAATACAGCTGTGCCAGGAGAAAAGCCCAGCTGTTTTTTACATGTGTCAGTCCGATAGCCCCATGCAGACCCCCGGCATCAGGATTATCCTGTCTGAATGCTCCCATTAGTATTGTAAGCAGAGTGATCAGGCAGATGGCGCTGGTTGCAGCCGATATGGTTGAAAGCCATCTTACCATGTGCATATCCCTGTAAAAGATATGCAGGAAAGCAATTGTTGTTATGAAGGTCATGCCCGCGAACATGTTGAACGGGAAGGCCGGAATGCTTATACCGGGATTGGGGGTGACTGCTTCAATGATAAATCCGGCAATCAGCAGTGCCAGTGCCACCAGGAATCCTTCCCTGTACTTCCATGGCGGAGTAAACAGTTTTTTCCCGGTCCGCGAAATCCCGGGAAGTTTTTTCCCGGTCCACGGCAGTTTGAAAAGTTTTTTCCCGGTCCGCGAAATCCCGGGAAGTTTTTTCACGGCGTCTTTTTTTTTATGGAAGTTCTTATCTGAGTTCAAAATTATTTAATTATTAAGCAGGGTTTCCTGACAAATACATTCCGGGTTTACTTTTAATACCTGCTCCGGAGTAAAAAATTCGCTAAAACCGGACTATCTGCCACCAGAGGTGGTTTAACCCCTATTTTTGCTTCGCACCGCGAATTTTTTAGTCGCACATGCCTTTCGGGCATAGCCCCGCCAGGACATGACCACGACCTGATGACGTGGATTTTTCAATTACATTAAAAACTTTCAGGGGGTAAATATATAATTTATTATATGATGAAACGTCACTTCAGTTAATTTATTACTTTTGCATAAGGCATGGATGCCTTGTGAGATTCTGTCTGTTGCGGACAAACACTCAACAGGCACTCCGGTGCTATTTTCCCCGGATGCAAAGGCAGATATTTGTTGTATTACGGTGGCAGATAAAAGGACACAAGCCTTTGCATGTTCAATGAGTTATATCGATCCGTACTATTATTATTATCACTTAACAATTTGAAAATGAAAAAATTCCTCAAGATCCTCCTTGGAGTGTTTGTGCTGATCTTTGCGCTTTTGCTGATCATTCCGTTCGCATTTAAAGGCAAGATACTGGAAATAGCCCAGAACGAAATAAACAAGAACCTTAATGCAAAGGTTGAGTTTGCAGACCTGCGTCTGTCACTTATCAGAAATTTTCCAAACCTGAGTGCTTCTTTGATCGATTTGTCGGTGGTGGGAGTGGATGATTTTGAGAATGATACTCTTGTTGCATTTAAAGCCTTCAGGACAGTGATTGATATTAAAAGTGTAATCTCAGGAGATAACATCCAGGTTCGCTCCATATTGCTGGATGAGCCCCGGGTTAAAGCCAGGATCCTTCCCGATGGCCGCGCCAACTGGGATATAATGATCACACCGGAAGATGTGGATGATCCCGGTGTGCCGGTTGAACCGGATGATATTGACGAGCCTGAGCCTGAAGCTGATGATGCTGAGCCGGCCGCCTTTCAGGTTCACCTCCGCAATTTCGGGATACGTGACGGACGAGTTGAGTATGATGATGCTCCCTTTGAGGTGAGAACTACGCTTGAGGGACTTAATCTGGAAATGAAGGGTGACCTTACCCGGGATCTTACCTCGCTGGATATTTCCGCGTCAAGCGATATTTTTAATTTCTGGTTTGACGGGATCCGTTATATCGGCAATTCCCGTTTGTCACTTGTCACTCTGCTCGATGCCGATCTGAATGATTGGCGGTTTACCTTCAGGGAAAACGAGATTAAGCTTAATGCCCTTGAAATGGGCATGGAGGGATTCTTTGCCATGCCTCCCGGAGAGGGGTTTGATATGGATATTGACTTTTTCAGCAGAAAAACTGATTTTAAAACCCTGTTGTCACTTGTTCCGGCTATTTTCATGTCGGACTTCGAAGATCTGGAGGCTACCGGATCGCTTACCCTGGAGGGTTTTGTCAGGGGAGTGATGAAAGATGAAATAATGCCTTCGGTGGGAATAGACCTGCTTGTTGAGAATGCCGGTTTCAGCTATCCCGACCTCCCGGAGTCACTCGATAAAATGAATATGAATCTCAGCCTGTTTTATGACGGGATTGATGAGGATCGGACCACGGTCGATCTGCACAGCTTCCACATGGAGATGGCCGGCAATCCATTCGACATGCGCATGAACATCCGTACCCCGGTGAGCGATATGCATGTCGATGCTTCCTTTACCGGAATTATCGACTTCACAAGTTTTGCCGATGTTATACCGCTTGAAGATGTCATGATCAGGGGATTGCTTGAATCGGACCTGTTCATGGCAGGGAATATGTCTGATTTGGAAAATGAGAGGTATGAAGAGTTCAATGCGGGCGGCAGTATGCGGCTTACAGCTTTTCAGTATTCGGACTCCGGCTTTCCCATGGGGGTATCAATTCCCGGGGCATTGCTTGAGTTCTCACCACGTTTTGTGGAGCTCAGCGCTTTTGAAATGCAGATCGGGCGCAGTGATATCAGGATGAACGGGCGTCTTGAAAATTTTATACCCTTCATGTTCAATGACGGAACCGTAAGCGGCAATCTGACACTGGCCTCCACAATGCTCGATCTTAATGAATTCCTTACCGGGGAACCGGACGAAGCTGTGGCAGACACAGTTCCGCTCTCCATAGTTGAGGTGCCGGGCAATATTGATTTCGTTCTTTCATCGTCGATAGATAATATACTGTTCGAAGATATGGAAATAAGCCAGCTTCGCGGAAGTATATCAGTGCGCGACAGCAGAGTTGTTATGGAAGGGGTTAACATGAATATGCTGGAAGGCTCGGTCGGTATGACAGGTGAGTACAACACCCGGGATATGAACAGACCCTTTATTGATTTCTCACTGGATATAAACGATTTTGATATTCCTTCATCATTTCATACTTTCAATACCGTCCGGCAGCTTACACCTATAGCAAAAGACCTGAGGGGAAGTTTCTCCACCTCTATGAAGATGAATGCTCTGCTGGATGATGAAATGATGCCTGTAATGAATTCGATTGATGCAGAGGGCCGTCTGTTGACCTCAAACGTGGAGCTGGTAAGCTCCACCACCTTTGAAAGGCTCTCCCGGGCTTTGAGTTTGCGGGAGGACAGGGAAAATTTTCCTGGCGATATAGACATCAGTTTTACCATCAGTCAGGGACGTGTTCACCTGGAGCCTTTTGAGGTTGGTATGGGACCGGTGAATATGATCATTGCCGGCGATCAGGGTATTGATCAGACAATGGATTATCTTGTAAAGATGACCATTCCCCGGTCTGAATTCGGAGAGGGTGCCAACCAGTTGAT
>PXAP01000174.1 GCA_003567115.1 Bacteroidota bacterium | reverse complement strand
CATCCATTTGAAATACTGAACATGAATTACCTGCTAAACATAATTAATTGAATATTAACTTGATTAACCTGTTTTATTAGGATGAATCCCCATGATACTGCGTCTCACAAAATACAATAAATAAAACAGGGGGATCCATCCGTTTGAAACACCGAACATGAATTACCTGCTAAACATAATTAATTGAATATTAACTTGATTAACCTGTTTTATTAGGATGAATATTATAATAGCCGGTGCCGGAGAGGTGGGTACCCATCTTGCCAGGATGCTTTGCAACGAACGACATGACATTACCGTTATTGACCCCGACGTTGAAAAACTTGCCATCATTGAATCTGGTTACGATCTGATGACATTAAAGGGATCTGCTACCTCTTTTGGAATTCTCAGGGAGGCCAATATACAGCACTGTGATCTTTATATTGCTGTTGCACAATCAGAATCCCTGAATATAACCGGTGCAATACTTGCCAAAAAGCTGGGAGCACGTAAAACCATTTCAAGGATTACCAGTTCCGAGTATCTTCTTGCCCACAATAAGGAGCATTTCACGGCTCTGGGCATCGATTACCTTATTTATCCTGAACGGATAGCTTCAAAAGAGGTCATAGCACTGCTTAACAAGACTTCGACTACAGATTTCGTCGATTACGCAGGCGGCAAAATGGCTGTCTATGTAATTAAGCTTGATGTCAATGCACCGGTGATTAGTAAATCACTGCTTGATATGGCCCGGCTGAATGTTAAAGATGAATTCCGTGTAATTGCAATAACGCGTAACGGAAAAACCCTGATGCCCGGAGGGGCTGAAAGGTTTATGCTTAACGATCTTGTATATATAATCACCAGCCCTTCCGGCATTCATGATATAATGAAGTACACCGGCAAAGCGGATATCCCCGTAAAAAACCTGATGATACTCGGTGGCAGCAGGATAGGAATCAGGACAGCAAAAGACCTCGAAAAACGTATTAATATTAAATTGATTGAGATCAACAGGGCAAAATGCAATGACATTAATGAGAGGGTTGAAAAAACACTGGTAATTAACGGTGACGGCCGTGATATTGATTTGCTGAAAGGTGCCGGAATCAGCAATATGGACGCATTCCTGGCGGTTACAGGAAGTGCTGAGACAAATATTCTTGCCTGTCTGTCCGCGAGAAAACTCGGGGTAAAAAAAGTGATCTGCGAGGTGGAAAATCTGGATTATGTGTCTTTCGCTGAAAACATGGGTCTGGATACTATTATTAACAAAAAACTCAGTGCTGCCAGCCGGATTTTCAGGTTTACTATGGGCGATTCAGTCTCCTCCATAAAATTCATGACTGGTACCGATGCAGAGATACTTGAATTTATTGCACGCCCCGGAAGCCCCGTGACCAGGGGGCCCCTCAAAACTATCAACATGCCCGCCGGCGCCATCATAGGAGGAGCTATCAGGGGGAAATCCTGCTTCATCACTCACGGGAATTCCCAGATAAAGCCCAATGATATTGTCATAGTCTTTTCACTTCAGTCAGCGGTTTATAAACTGAGGCGTTTATTTCAATAGGATGCTGAATATAGCCAGGGTTATCAACATTATAGGCCTCCTTGTTTTAATAGAGGGATTATTTATTTTATTGTGCCTTGTTCCCTCTTTTATTTACCGGGATGGCGATTTGCCGGCTTTTCTTCTCACCAGCGCATTGACATTTTTAACAGGCGGCACCATGTGGTTCTTCACCCGAAATGCCGGCAAATCCATAGGCAAGAGGGAAGGATTTATAATTGTCAGTCTTGTGTGGGTGGTTTTCAGTCTTTTCGGCTGTCTGCCCTTCTGGCTTAGTGGTTATATATCGTCTTTCAGCGATGCTTTCTTTGAGACGATCTCCGGTTTCACCACAACCGGCGCCACAGTTCTCGAAGACATAGAAGCCCTTCCGCACGGACTACTTTTCTGGCGGTCGCTTACTCAATGGATGGGAGGGATGGGAATAATCGTGCTTTCACTTGCCGTACTTCCGATTCTTGGCATTGGTGGCATGCAGCTCTTTATTGCCGAGGTTCCCGGGCCGACAAAAGATAAGCTTCATCCCCGTGTTAAAGAAACAGCCCGCCGGTTATGGGGTATATATATTATTTTTACAGCCGCTGAAACCATCCTCCTGCTGCTCGGGGGCATGAACATGTTTGATGCCGTCAATCACTCGTTCACCACTATGGCGACAGGGGGGTTTTCAACCAGGCAGGAAAGCATTGCTTATTTCAACTCGCCTTTTATTGAATATGTCATAACATTATTCATGTTTATAGCCGGGACAAGTTTTATCCTTTCCTATTTTGCGATGCATTTCAGTTTCGACAGGGTATGGAAAAACGAGGAATTCAGGTTTTACCTGGCCCTGGTTTTTATTTTCATTCTGATAATCGGTACCGGCCTGGCTATTACCGGCTTTGGAGGACAGGAAGAGTCTTACAGAACGGCTGCTTTCCAGGTCGTGTCAATTATTACAACTACCGGTTACATTACCTCAGATTATGCCTTGTGGATACCTTTTCTCTCGGCGCTGATCTTTATCCTTATGTTTATTGGGGGATCGGCAGGTTCTACCGGCGGAGGTATTAAAGTAATCAGGGTTTTGCTGATTTTGAAAAACACATACCTTGAAGTCAAAAGACATATTTACCCGGCTGCTGTAATTCCGGTAAAGCTAAATAATAAACCGGTTTCACAGTCTATAATCGGAGATATCCTGGCTTTTGGCTTTATCTATATCCTGATACTGGCAGTCAGTGTGGTAGTTATATCTTCGCTTGGATATGGCATGGATACATCCATCGGTGCGGCGGCTGCATGCCTGGGAAATATAGGACCGGGAATAGGCATGGTGGGACCGGCGGAGAATTTTGCCCATTTCCCGCTTTTTGGAAAATGGTTTCTATCTTTCCTGATGCTTCTGGGAAGACTGGAATTATTTACAGTTCTTGTTTTATTTTTGCCTTCTTTCTGGAGGAAATAAAATTCTCTCCTGAATAATTCAGGTTAAAACTGAAAATAGATAAAGGGCTGTATTTCAGCCGTCCTTAACTGGTAAATAACAAATACAACCAGAACAACAACAATAACCTTTAGCGCAGTGGGCGTGCGGATAAATAATCCCCGGTAATACTCCTTGAATCCTGAAGGCAGCCAGTGAATTACCATAGCAAGCAGCATAAGGGAAAAGACATTGCGGTGAGCACCGACCATAGCCAAAAAAAGATCAGCGCCAAAAGAATAAAAGATCCGCGAAAGCATATCTTTAACAACCTGCATGTTTTCCGCCCTGAAAAACAACCATGAAAAAGATACAAACTGGAAAGTCAGAAAAAGGGAAAAAGCTTTGCCTGCACCGCTGATGGAACGTTGAATACTCCTTTTGGCCGGGAAAATATCTTTCCATATCCTGTGCAGGACCAGGGCAAGTCCGTGCAACCCTCCCCACATAACAAACCTCATACTGGCGCCATGCCATAATCCGCCCAGCAGCATGGTCACCATAAGATTTGCATTGGTCCGCAATACACCCTTTCTGTTCCCCCCCAGGGGGATATACAGGTAATCTCTCAGCCAGGAGGAGAGAGATATATGCCACCTGCGCCAGAAATCTGTAATGTTCAATGCCTTATATGGTGAATTGAAATTTACCGGAAGTCTGAAGCCAAGCAGCAGGGCTACACCGATAGCTATATCGGTATAACCTGAAAAATCGCAGTATATCTGCACCGAATAGCCGTATACTGCCATCATATTTTCAAAGCCGGTATACGATAAGGGATTATCAAATACCCTGTCCACAAAATTGACAGAAATATAATCGGATATAACCATCTTCTTTATCAATCCGCTCACAATCAAAAAAATGGCATGCCCCTTTTCCTGAATGGTAAGCCTGAAGGATTGGTAAAGCTGGGGCATGAATTCTGCAGCACGTACAATCGGGCCTGCAACAAGCTGGGGAAAAAAGGATACGTAGAAGCCAAAATCAATAATATTGCGGACAGGTTTGAGCTTTTTCCTGTAAACATCAAAGGTATAGCTGATAGTCTGGAAGGTGAAAAAAGATATACCCACAGGTAGTACAATATCTGAAATATCCAGTGTGGTGCCTGCAAACCGGTTGTAGAGAAGAGAAAGAAAATTGATAACCTGCACATCACTGCCGGCAAGGCGGTTGAATATATCAGCAAAAAAATAGGCATATTTGAAATATGCCAGTAAACCAAGGTTTATAAAGATACTTATGCCCAAAAACAGTTTCCGGCGGAACCTGGTCTTTGCCAGGTATATCAAATGCCCCAGTGAATAATCTGCAATGGTTGAGAAGACAAGAAGTGAAAAAAAGTAACCTCCCGATTTATAATAGAAAAAAAGACTCATTATAAACAGGTAGGCATTCCTTAATGTTTTATTCCGGTATATTATACTGTAAAATAAAAGCAGAACAAATAAAAACCCCCAGAAATAGAAACGGGTAAAAAGCATAGGGGTATCTTCCGAATATTTTAAAAGCCCGGAAAGCAAATCCATCAGATTTAAAATAAGGATTTCAACATTTAAAGCAGCAAATTACAAATTAATGGTTAAAAGTAACAGATGAGGTATTATTCTGTTAAAGACTTATTGACCGTTTTGACCGGTATAACCGTTATACCGGTCGATAATCGCATTGTAAAGCAAGTCACCCGTTACAGCCGATCCCCTGAATGTAAAATGAATATAATCAGTCTGTGCCAGAGGCGGATCGGCTTCCACCCACGAGGGCATTGAATTTCTGCCTCCCATTGCAGCATAAAGATCCCAGAAGGCAACACCGGCCCTGAAGGCAGCATTTCTTTGAGCATCCCTGATCAACTCTATGTTAGGATAAGACTCAAAATAGCCGCCGGCACTTCTTCTTGACATATCTGAAACACCAATTACAATAATGCAGATTCCGGGATCAATGGACTTCAAATAGTTAATCTGTCCCAGCAGTGCATTTTCGTAATATGTATAATCATCAACAATATGAGGTACCACATTTACCCCGAATTGCAAAAGCAGCAGTCTGACATTGAGTATATCCATCATCTGCGCCATCAATATGCTATCGGTGGCTGCAAACTCCAGTCCGCTGCTTCCCCGCAAAGGAACATTGTCAACAGCCACCCCATTGGGATTATCAAGTGAAATGGAAAATACCAGTGGACTCTCTTTGCCAATGAAAGAAACCGAGTATTCGGCTGTGCCGTAGGGCAGACCCCATTTCCTGTAATACAGGGAGTCGGACGCAGAGAAATGCTCTGAATCAATTCTTCTGCCCTCGGAGATAATATCCATGCTAAACGGCGAATTGCCATATCCAAAAAAAACAGTAAGCTGATCCATCCTTCGTGAAAGAGAGGACCCAATACCTGTGGGACGAATAGAAAAGGAGGATTCTGTGACCTGATTACCGGGGGGTTCGACAATTGAGTATGAAAGCAGCAGTCCGTAACGGTTATGCCCTCCGTTTCTGCGGCTGATCCCGAGAGGAGTATGCCTTGTCCAGTTGCCTTCAGTAATGACACGTATGGAGGCACTGTGGGGGGCGGGTGACAAAACCGGAAACATCCCCGTGCCTGAACCGCCGAACCTTGACTGGAGACGGTTTCTGAGTGTCGAACTGATCCTGTTATTTTCAATCTGCGAATCACCGTAATGAATAATCCGCAATGGCTTGCCTTCGGTTTCAGCTTCAAACAAAGCCCGGTAAAAATTGTCAAGAACAGTGTCATTGCCGGCAGGTAACTGAAGGGGTAAAATCAGTTCCCTGAGCATGCTTTGATCTGCAGGAACAGAAACACTGCCTGAATCAGTTATTTCAGAGAGCAAGCCTTCATCTTTATCAGATGTTTCATCACTGGCTGGCAGTATATCTTCCCTGCCCTCCCCGGTTGTTTGACGTGCCACCCGGCCGGTATCCTGATACCCGTTTTCATATATATCAAGTATGTGGGAAATGTCGGCATACTGAGGAGGTTCAGGGCGTAATATATTCCCGGTTGAGGGAAAATGAAGATGAAAATTTGCCCCCGGCTTTATGCCATCAGGGGGGAAAAAAAGTGAGATGAGGGCAAGAGCAGCAAAGACGACGATAAAAAACAACAGAACTCTGAATGGCTTAATTTGCTTATTCATGGCTCGGTTAAACTACCGGATCAACTTCCGGATTTCTTAAAGCAGGGTACAATGCCCTTCTTTTGTAAACATAGCAAACTGAGGGATATCAGACTTGCGGTTTTATTTTTAACCGCTGTCCCGGATAAATCCGGTGGGCATTGCTTAACTGGTTAATTCGCAAAATATCAGAGTCACTAATATCGGGGAATTGCCTGGCGATATCCCATAGGGTGTCACCCGGCCGTACTGTATAATACAGATATTCACCTGAACTATCTGCCTCCAGGGAACCCCCGGGCTGATTTGTGGCAGGGGATCTGCCAATCATGGCCTGCTTTTCGGCGAATCCCATGTTGTTCATTTCCCTGTAATAATCGGTGTGATCGGAGGAAACATATACTACCAGGCGCTGGCCTGTACGTATCAAACTGCCCCTTATATTATTCCAGTTCCTCAGATCCTGGGCACGAACATTAAACCATTCTGCAATATAACCCAGATTATCTCCCTGTTTAACTGTGTAATTCACCTGTGCATGGCCTGCAGGGGGGCTGGGCGTAAAGGTACTCCGCTGGGGTGTCACAGCAAGATTTTCCCTGCTGAGAAAATGATCAGCCCGGTGAGCATATATACTATCCTTATATGCTAAAAATTGTGATCCCTGGGTAACCGGAAGCCGGAGAGAGTAGGACCGGTCAGAGGCAGGAATAATATCCCGCCGGTACTGGGGGTTGATATCCCTGAGCATTCTGAGTGGAATATCCAGCACCTCTGCAACCTGCCCCAGGTGCAATTCCCGGTTTATCATTATTGTATCGGTAAACTCCGGAATTTCAAAATCAGCCGGCACAATTCCATAATCCTCATGATAGTTCATTGCATAAGTTGCCGCGATAAAGGCAGGCACATAACCCCTTGTCTCCCTGGGAAGCAGATAGTAAATATCCCAGTAATTACGCGAACCACCAGCCCTTTGAATGGCCCTGTTAACGGTTCCCGGACCGCAATTGTAGGCGGCCAGCACAAGTGTCCAGTCATTGTATACACTATAAAGATCTTTGAGGTACCTGGCAGCGGCATGGGTTGATGCCAAAGGATCACGACGTTCATCAACCAAAGAGTTCATGGTCAGGTTGTACATCCTTGCCGTTCCGAACATAAACTGCCAGATTCCGGTAGCCCCGGCACGCGAAACAGCCCGCGGATTGAGGGCAGATTCAATTACCGGAAGATAACGGAGGTCAAACGGAATATCATAGTAATCGAGAACCTGGTCAAAGATGGGAAAATAATAATCGGTAAGCCCCAGCATCATTGCCATTTGCTCCCGCCTTTGCCTGGTATATAAATCTATGTAATTCTTAACCGTCCGGTTAAACGATAGGTCAATCACCGAGGGAATCCTGCTCAGCCTTTCCATATAAACGGAATCAGTGAATTCTGGAATAACAGAACCGGCATTGTCTTCCGGCAGACTCACGCGGTTATGACTGGGTGTGTTTTGAACATACCATAGATTAAGCAAACTGTCCAGGTTGGATTCAAATATCAGCTCAACAGGATCGGATATTTCAGGCATGCTGTCCCTGGCAGGTTCGGCAGGCTCAAACATTTCAGGCATGCTGTCCCTGGCAGGCTGAACCGGATCAAAAAGTAATGGTACGCTGTCTCTGCCATTTTCTGCAGCTCCGGGATGATTAAACACTAAAGCCAGCGGTATGGCGCTGATTAACACCAGTCTCTTCATATTAAAATGGATTTTTGCACAAATGAAAATAAAATTTTTTCATCTTAAATTAAACCGAGGCAAGATGAAAAAATTTTATGAGAAAGCAAAGCGGTTCCGAGCTGTAAATAGAAATTTTGGATATTTTTTAATACAAAATTTCTGTTTACAGGAGACATATATTAAAAATTTACTCTCAACCGAATACCCGGGAACGTTTGTCCGGGCTGACTGCGTAAAAAAGACCGTCCATCACCCTGGAATGCCGGGCCTATCTTCATGCCGAGATCCTCACCCACATCAAACCCAAAAAGATGAGCATCAACAGTAGCATCCACTATGTTGAGGGCATAGAACAAAGCCATAAATATAAAGGTGAGATCACGCTGACGTCTGTAATAATCCTGGAACCTGGTAATAATGTCATCGGTATACCTCAGATCGCCGGCAAACTCATCAACGGTGTCAGGATTACCATCTATCCGGAATTGAAAAGCATTCCGGTATCTTACATATTCATCATGGGTGAAAAGGGCATACCAGGTAAGTGCATAAAATCCGCCGTATACTATTGGTACTTTCCAGTATTTCCTGTTGTAGATCTGACCCATTCCCGGTAAAACAGCGGAATACATGGCAGCTTTGTAAGGATCGGGATTAAACCGGCTTTCCGATTCCTCCGGGGTATCATTGTTAACAACAATTGTATCCTGCAGGGAAAAGACCTCCCGGCAATTTAATATCAGCAGTAACTGCAACAGGGTGCAACTAAAAAAAATACGAAGTATATTGTTCAAAGCAGGATCAAATTCAGATACTTCAGGATAACGTACCAATGGATAATTTAAGTATTCATTTTATCCAGCAATCCCACTATTCTTTCAAGTTCATCATTAGAGTTGAAAGGAATAACTATTTTACCTTTTCCCTTTCTGCTTCTTTTGAACTCCACATCAGTCCCGAAAAATCCGGCCAGATGATCACGCAAAGATCCATATTCGCCTGGATCGGAAACTGCCTTTGATGAGCTCTTTTTATCTTCCGGTTTTTTGGTACCGTGATTTCTGACAATCTCCTCTACCTTTCGCACCGAAAGATCCTGATTGATGATTTTATTATATAATTCAACCTGGGCATCAGGATCATCAATATTGACAATTGAACGGGCATGTCCCATGCTTATCTGCCTGTTTTTAATCCCCAGCTGGATCTCTGCAGGTAATTTCAGCAATCTTATATAGTTGGCTATGGTTGAACGTTTCTTCCCCACCCTTTCACTGAGAATTTCCTGGGTAAGAGTGCATTCATTCATAAGACGCTGGTAACTGATAGCAATTTCAATGGCATTAAGATCCTCCCTTTGTATATTTTCAACAAGGGCCATCTCCAGCAATGACTGATCATCGGCAGTCCTTATAAAAGCAGGTATGCTTTTCATTCCGGTCATTTCAGCGGCTCTCAGGCGCCGTTCTCCGGCAATTAGCTGGTATCCCCCATTTTCTTTATGCCGGACCACAATGGGTTGTATAATGCCAAGTTCCTTTACCGAAGAAGCCAGTTCCTGCAGTGATTCTTCTTCAAACCTTGTCCGTGGTTGAAATGGATTTGACTCAATAAGGTTGAGCTCTATCTCATCATGTCCTGAAAAACTGTTTTGCTCTCTTGGCTCCTCATCAGCAATCAGTGCGCTGAGGCCCCTTCCCAAAGCATTTTTCTTTGCAGCCATTATTTTTTCTTTAATAATTTATCAGAAATCACTATTCAATTATTTTTTCGGCATGGCTTATCCTGGTTTTATCATTTTTTTGAAGGATCTCCCTGCCAAGATTCAGATAATTTACAGCTCCGGTTGAATTGATATCATACATCAGTACAGGCTTGCCAAAACTGGGAGCTTCACTGATCCTTATATTCCTCTGTATAATTGTTTCAAAGACCATCTGCTGAAAATGCTTTCTGATTTCATCCACAACCTGGTTGGATAAACGCAACCTTGCATCATACATGGTAGGGAGGAATCCCTCAATTACCAGACCGGTATTCAGGCGGTTCTGAACAATTTTTATAGTATTCAGCAACTTACCAAGACCTTCCAGGGCGAAGTATTCGCATTGAACAGGAATGAGTACCGAATCAGCAGCGGTCAGGGCATTGATTGTTATCAATCCAAGCGACGGGGAACAATCTATAAATATAAAATCATACCTGTCTTCAATCCTGGAAATCACCCTTTTCAATATCTGCTCACGGTCAGGCATATTGGTCATTTCAATCTCCGCACCGACAAGATCTATATGAGAAGGAACAAGATCAAGTTTTTCAACCTCGGTATTCAGAATAATCCCATTAGGATCAACTTCATCTATAAGACATTCGTAAATACTGGTTTTAATGGTACGGATATCAAAACCCATACCCGATGTAGCATTTGCCTGCGGATCAGCATCTACTAAAAGTACTCTTTGTTCAAGTACAGCCAGACTTGAAGCAAGATTGATCGCTGTGGTGGTTTTCCCGACACCGCCTTTTTGATTGGCTATTGCAATAACTTTGGACATCTGAAATTTTTTTGGTAAAACTCTGCACAATATAAATAAAATAAACTCAACGGGATTCAAAATTACAACTTAAATGGCAGAACTGATCTATGAATATAAAAGCGAGTTTTTAACAAAAAAACGGGGTTTTTCAACAGTTTATCAACATTCGCTTTGGAATTAACTCATTTGCAATAAACTGTCAGCATACCAAATTATCTGTGATGACCAAAATTGTTTATAAATACAATATATTCGTGAATTTATCAGTCGGGGCTCCTTCAAAAAACATCAGGAGTTGGGAAATAAACAAAAAAAGTTTAGGTTTGAATTGTGATAAGGCTTTTTCAAGGATTTGCCTGAAAGCTATATTGCTATAAATAAAAACATGACATTTGACATAGAAAATAATTACCTGGTCATAGTAAATCCAAATGCAGGGAGACGCAGGGGAGAAAAAGACTGGAATAAAATATCATCGCTCCTTAAAGAAGCAGGGATCAGATTCAAGGCTGTATTCACCCAATCGCCCAGGCATGCTATTTATATTGCGGCTTCGCATATTGAAAACGGATACAGCAAACTGATAGTAGTGGGTGGAGATGGAACAATGAATGAGGTTGTTAACGGGATATTTTTGCAAAAGCGATATCCCTCATCCGATATATCGGTGGGAATGATAACGGTGGGGACAGGAAACGACTGGGGCCGGATGTTCAATATTCCCGGTGATTATGCTGAGGCCATTTCAACAATTAAAATGAACAATAGTTTTATCCAGGATGCTGGTGTAGTGAAATATTTTCACGGAAGAAAGGAAAAAAGCCGTTATTTTGTGAATATGGCAGGAATCGGCTTTGATGCAATGGTTGTAAGCAAAACCAACAAAATGAAAGAAGCCGGAAAAGGTGGTCCATGGATTTATCTGAAAAACGTTATCATCAGCTTAATGAAATACCGTTATTCCAAAACAAAAATACACATTGACAATCATGAAATAAATAACAACGTGTTCAATATAAGCATAGGAATATGCAAATTTAACGGAGGAGGTATGATTCAGCTTCCCGATGCTGTCGCCAATGACGGATTTTTTGACATCACAATTATAAACAAGATAAAAAAGCATGACATCATTTTGAATCTTAAGCGCCTCTATAACGGCACAATAAACAAACATCCCCTTGTCGACACCTACAGGGGAAAATCGGTTTTTATAGATTCCAAACCGTTCATACTCCTTGAAACTGATGGAGAATCACTGGGTCACAGCCCCTTCACCTTTGACATTATACCCCGGAGCATAAAAGTTCTGGTGGGAAAACCGCCTGATTCGATTTAAATTTCCCTCACATGTGCCAGGCCGGGACAGCCTTGAAAGAGTGTTACCTCAGGGCATAATGCCGGGACCCCTGCAGCACTTTATTCCGGAATCAGATCAATCTCAAAAAGCCTGGGCCAGTTTTTCCCCGTAACAAACAGACGGTCATTCTCATGATCATATGCAATGCCATTAAGAACGTCAAGGTCAGGGTGGTGATACCGCTGATCGAGCAATCCTGTAAGATCTGCCAGGCCCGTCACCCGTCCGGTTTCACGTTCAATCATAATAATATTATCGGTGTCAAAAACATTGGCATAGATAATCCCGTCGATAAATTCAAGTTCATTGATATTTTCAACCCTCCCGTTATGATCGTACACCTCTATCCGGTCGACTTCAGCAAAATATCGAGGATCCAGCACATAAATGTAATGTGAGCCGTCACTTTTCAAAAGATTGGTGCCATCGCTTGTGAGTCCCCACCCTTCGGTCTCATAATATACCCTGCCAAGCCTGCTGAAACTTTCGATGTCATAAATAAATCCTACCTGTGATTGCCAGGTAAGCTGATAAAGTTTATCATCATGCACACATAATCCCTCACCAAAAAGATCCCTGTCCAGGTTCAGACTTCTCAGCACATCGCCTGTCTCCAGGTCAACTTTCCGCAGGGTGGAACGGCCGTACCGGCCGGTCGACTCATACAGGTAGCCCTGATGATACACCAGCCCCTGTGTGAAAGCCCTGATATCATGGGGATAGCTGTTTACTGCCCTGTAAGTGTAACGCCTGGGGGTTATATCTGATTTAAGTATAACCCTCAGTGAATAAGTCTCTTTCGGCCCGTCTTCAAAATCAATTATAATTCTTAAATGCCTGCTTCCGACAGGCTGACCGGCAGAATTCCATACCAGGGTTCCCGGCAGGCTTCCTGAAAACATGGTATCCACACCGTCAACTGTCATATTGACTTCTTCAACCTCTCCGGAGGTCTCATCAAACTGCAAATCTATTGTGATCTCTTCACCCAAAATAAAAGTATCGCCATCGCCGGGAGTGACAATACTCCCTGAACGAGGTTCGGGTAAAACAGAAGGTCTGTGGCTGGCAACAGGATCCGGACCGCTCTCTTTCTCACGTTCTGTTTGACCGCAGCTGGCAGGTATGATTAATATAACAAAACTGACAAGAATTATGTTTTGAATAATTTTTTGCATTATTATCTGATTGATAATCATTTATAATTTTAATATGTCTTATTGTCAGATGATTCCTCCAAGGAGCCTTTGCCAGAATCCCGGTTTATTATTACCGGGAGGAGTATACAGTAAATTACCTTCATTATCCGCACCGGGATCAAGCATTTGCCATACCCTGCTCCACCCGGGAAATCCACCGATATTCCTGTCGTCTATAAAAAGATGCGCATGTATTTTCCTGCTTGCCCCGGCATCATATGCCTCTTCCGGATAACTATTATTAACCGCATAAAACTCAATACCGTTCTCCCTGCAAAACTCAACAGCCTCCTCCAGTTCAGCCCCCGACCGGTATGTCCAAAGAATCAGCTGATGGTTCTGCTTTTGCAGTTCCTTCATGGTCTCAAAGGCAAACAGCATCGGCGGACCGATACCGGGATACTGATCTTCTACTATTGTTCCGTCAAAATCAATTGCAATCTTCATTTGCTTAAATCAGGTTAATTTTCTCCGAATACATACCTTACCGAAAAGATATTGGAATACAAAGATATTGTTTGCGGGGAAATATTGCTGATTGCATAATCAAGATAAAAACTCCCAAGATGCAAACCGACTCCTGCCGATGGTTCGGCAAGCAAACGCTTCCGCCCGCCAAATTCAGTAATTTGCTGTAAATTACCCATCCCGGCCCGGAAAAAAACAATATCACTGTAATTAACCTCCATACCTATTACAGGCTCTGCACCAATCAAGCCACTGCTTATCAATGCGGCACTTCTTCCTTCAAATAAAACAGAGGCATTTATTTCAGCAATAAACGATATCTTTTCATTAATTATAAAGGTACGGGCCACCCCCAGATGCAAACGTGGAAGGGTAAGCTCCAGGGAGTTTTCAGGGGGCTGGTTAAAAACAGAATCGGCAACCTCTATTACCAGCTTTTCCCCATTGAACTGCCATGCATTGAAAGTACCGGTTGCATCGCGCATTACTGCACCGAATATCCACCGGTCATAACCATACCTTGCAGCAAGATCCACTCCAAAGCCCCATGCTGATGCGAATTCTCCTATCAGACGCCTTATAATCTTCATATTACCACCCAGATCAAGGCCCTCAATGCCGGAAGATCTTGAATATGAAAGCAAAAGAGCATAATCGGCTACCGAGAAAGAAGTTATGCGGTCATAATCAATATTCCCCTCCGCATCCATCAGGTCAATTGTATTTGGTATATCATCAACCCCGTATCGCAGCAATGAAAGCCCCAGGGTACTCTTTCCGTCGAGATGTTTTGCTGCTCCCATATAGTCAAATTTTGCCATACCTCCAAAATACTGGGCATGCATAAGACCGGCCTGATATCTGCCCGACAGCCCCGTCAGGCCGGCCGGATTCCAGTATGCCGCTGTAACATCATTTGCACCGGCGATAAAGGCTCTACCCATGCCAATTGATCTTGCCCCCACACCCACATTCAAAAATTCATTCGAATGCTTTGCGGACTGAGCTAATGTACTGAATGGCAGTAGGCTAAACAGGACAAAAAGATATAAACAAATATGGAGCTTCTCCTTCAATATTGTCGATTAAATCCCTTTAATAAACCTGACGGGGATATAAATGATCATTATTTCAGTGTAAACTATCAATTTTAACTTATTTTTGCAATATTTATTGCAATAAACAACCCGATCTTCCGGCACAAATGAACTACGACAGGGCAGAGTTTCGAAGCATCATATGGATTTTTTCCCGACCCGGAGGGTAGGGGAAGTGAAGTCTGTTAACCCAATTTATTAATAAAAAATTAATAATGACCAGCCTGACAAGATCATTAAAAAAAAGTATCCCGAGTATATTCACCCTCCTGAACCTGTTGGCGGGCTGTACAGCCGCCCTCCTGAGTTTTCATGATATAGCGCTGGCGGCACTGATGGTTCTGCTGGCCGGATTGCTTGATTTTGTCGACGGACTGGCGGCCAGGATTTTTGATGCATATACGGAATTCGGCAAAGAGCTGGACTCACTGGCCGACATGGTCAGTTTCGGGGTTGCCCCCTCTTTTATACTGTTTCAAATCATAAGTACAGCGCTTATTTCCGAAACCCCTCTTTTCAGTATTGATGCGATAACAATTGCCGAAGCCATTATCATTGCAAGCGCTTTCTTTCCCGTCATATTCGCTGCCATCCGGCTGGCCAGGTTTAATGTGTCGGCCGGGGAAAAGGATAATTTCACCGGACTTCCCGCTCCCGCTGCAGGCCTTTTCATTGCTTTTATCGGATATGTTCTTTTTACAACAGATTCCCCATATATAAGGGAACTGCTTTTGAACTCCGGTTTACTGCTGGTTATGAGCATAGTTATTTCGGCCCTCATGGTGATTCCCCTGTCTATGTTCAGCATAAAATTCCGAAACTTAAGACTGGCTGATAACAAAATCAGATACCTGTTTATCCTTCCCTCTCTTATTATTGTGCTTTTTTGGGGACTGAAAACTATCCCGCTGATAATAGTCTATTATATTTTACTTTCCCTCATACTGGCGTTAATACCGCGAAAAGGAGCTTCCTGAAACTATATCCTGAAAATACCCTTAGCAAAACAGCATTCAGTATTCATATTGATCTCAATGGGACCGTTGTCAGGCCTATGAAAAAATGTACAGACCTCTCTCCCGCACAAAACTTCCGGCAAAATCAGTCGACCTCCTTACTGCCTTCATTGCCGGCAATCTCCTGCTGGATCCTGAGTGACTCCCGGTGTACAAGCCGGAGGAACTCGCCGGTAAACTCTTCGCTAAGACCGGCTTTAACCGCATACTCTATTCTTGATGACAGAATTTTATCCCATCTGTCCGACTGCAGTATGGAAATATCTCTTTTGCCTTTTATCTTACCGATACGTTTTGAATACATGAATCGCTCCTCCAAAAGGTCTATTAGCTGCTTATCGATCCGGTCAATATGATCCCGGTATTTTTCAAGTTCTGTCATACAGTGCTTTTGGAGGTAAAAATAAATAGTTTGCTGAACATGGCAAAAAGGCCGCCCCCGGATTCGGAAACGGCCTGTTTCATACAATAATCAACCGGTTTATTTTACCTGTTTTCAGGCCTGGGAAGCCCCGGGGTATTTATATACTGGTTGGTCTGATTGCCAAACACATCATCACCATTGGAAATTACAAGGATTATATCATTAAAATCCTCATCACTGTCATCTTCATCCAGCATATCCTCAAATCCCAGTACAATATCGTCACAACTGTCTTCCAGAAAAAGTATATGCTTGCGCTGCCCTCCGGGATTGAACTCCGTATCGGTATAGAGAGTATGCTTGCCGTCAACCTTTCTTCCCGCATCTTTGTCCCACCCCCGGGCCACAATAAAGAAGCCTATCACCGTACCTTCATCAAAAATCTTCGCCTCTCCCCCCAGACGGATCCTCTCACCCTGCTCCCTCTCCTGACCGTTGGTGTTTTCATTGACGTAGGCATAAACTATATTTTTGTCAATATCCCCGGCAGAATCAGGCGGATCATCCTTATGGTAGGCATAGTATCCGAAACTGTTATCCCAGCCTGCACCGTTATGAACAAATGTGATATAAACAGGGGCATCCGCATTCAGCTTAATAGTGCCGGGCAAATCTTCACCGTAGAGGTTATGCGCAGGGTGACCCTCCTTATGGATGCTCTCCCGTTCCGGCAAAAGGGCTACTATATCATCCCATAGTGTTTCGCAAAGCTCTGTGGGCTCAAGTTCCACTATCTCCAGTATTTTCAGTCCCCCCAAACCTGTTGCGACAAAAACCTTGTTATCCCGGGCTTCAACAAAATTGGCCGAAGATCCCTCTTCAAACTTGAATTTGCCAATTGACCGGGCCCTGTTGTCAGATCCCTCATCTTCCAGTTCAGCTATATGAACCCCCGAACCCCCTTTGGCTGCAAGTATTAGATTATCATTTACTGAAACCCCGTTGGTAACATAGTCGAGCGGTGTATCGGCATCATTATATTCAGCCGGCCTGGGAAGATACCCCACCTTTTCTCCGTTTGTAATGTCGTAAATCTCCATTCCGCCGGTCCCCGCAGCAACAAAAGCAAGATTACCCTTCAGCCTGACAATCGATTTGGCCTCCAGGTATGAATCTTCATCATCCATATCCTTAAAGTGTTCACCACCCGTGGGTATTAGAAATGGATCTGCATCGACATATTCATTTTCACCTGCATCCGGGCTCAGATCATTAATATCAATGACATGGAGCATGCTGTTTTCCGCACTGTATACAACCATTTTGTCCCCTTCGATGTCGATCGACCGGGCATAGGGAATTGAAATAAATCTGGGCTGCTGCATTCCATGGTTCAGAATTGTAAGTCCCCCTCCCTTTGAGCCGGAGGTAGCATAAACAGCCATATTCCCACTATGATCAAACCTGACGTCATTCCCTGCGTAACTGGGAAGATCTGCAAACTGGCGGGGGTCTTCCATACCCACGAACTCGTTGTTCGCATTGGCATTGAACCTCTCAACAACTGCAGGAGACGCCAGTCCCAAAGTATCAAAATCAAGATTATAGGCACCGGCCAGGTATATAAAGTTATTCATGCCAATTCCCAATGGTTCCACATCAATTGAACTTATGTCCTTTTCGGGGAAAATAACGTTTTGGGTAAGCACAGGATTATCAATGTTACTTACATCAAAAACATCGACACCGCCGAGGTATTCGTCCCCCTGATAATTGTAGGTCACAAAAGCGTTATTGCCTACTATCCTGATATGGGAAGCCTGCAATGTTTTACCCTCATATGAGGGGGGAGCAACCTCAGCACGGAGAATAATCTCATATTTCGTTTGCACCGGAGCCGATTTCAGTGCCCCGGCAGTGGCAGTATGGTCTACGGGTAAAACCGGCATAACCCTGCCATCTTCAATGATTTTAACCCTGCGGCTGAGCCGGGAGAGATCATTGTTTATTATCATATCATCCCTGCCTATCCGCTCCTCTATGGGATCCTTCTCGCATGCTGCCAGGATAAAAGCAAACAGGGCAAAAACGGTCATAAAAAATCTGAAAGTTCTCATAATTAATATTTATTGTGGTTGCTCTTTATAGTAGGCTAAAATAATTATTTCAAATTAAAAAATTTCCTGCGGGTTATTTACAAATTTAACGAATTAAAAAGGAAAAAGTTGATCTGTTTTGACGAATTCCCTTTTTTCTTACACCAAAAATAAGGCTGCCCGATGATACACCTCATTTATTTGTGATAACGTAACACAAAAAATATCACCTGTTATAGAAAATATGGACAAAACCATTTTTATTATAGAGAGGTTCGGGTGAAGTGATAACATAATAATAAACTCCAGGCCTCACCCTTGTACCTCCCGGATTTCTGCCGTCCCAGTTTATCACGGGAGAGGTGTGCCTGTAAACTATACTCCCCCCGCGGTCAAAAATGGTAATTGTAAGAGGGGTAACACCGTTTGATCTGACAATGAAACTGTCATTCACCCCGTCACCATCGGGAGTAAATACATTGGGCACTTCAAATGAGTCATCAACTGTAACCGGAATTATTTCGGAGGTAATTACCCGGAGAGGATCTGAGAGATCGGTTACTGTAAGGCCTGTATAATAAGTTCCGGCCGTTTCATAACGATGCATCACTACCGGCCCGCTTCCGGTTCGGCCGTCTCCGAAATCCCATTCAAAGCTGTAACGCAGGGTATCGTCAGCAGAGAATCGACTGCGATGGCCCGTGCCGGAGTGGTAATAACTGCTGAAAGTTACAAGATAGGTGGAAAGATCATCAGTTTCATGATCAATGGAGACATAATCAATCTCATGATCAATGGAGACATAATCAATCTCATGATCAATGGAGACATCATAAATCCGGGCATTAAGCAATGAACCGGTCATTACGAAAAGCAATAAAATAAAAATCCCGGGGTAATTCCCCTTTCTGAAAAATATATTACTGCATGGTATATTTATCTGCATGCTGCAATTTATTAAATTTTTGCCGTCAACCGTTTAACAAGCTTGAAATTATTAAAAAACTCCTTGGCAAATACCCGGATTACCGTATAGGCGGGAATAGCAAGGAACATACCCACAATACCTGCCGTACTGCCGGCTATCATCAGAACAAGAAATATCTCCACAGGATGGGCATGAACACTACTGCCGTATATGAGGGGCTGGAATATTATATTATCAATTAACTGTACACATATAAAAACTATCAGCATATACAGGAGCATCGGCAGCATTTCACCGTAGAAAGGCATTTCTATATGAGTCACCACCCCAATGAATATCCCCAGCGTTGCTCCTATTACCGGCCCGATATAGGGAATAATATTGAAAACACCTACAAGCAGGCCTATTACAACGGCATTGTTAAATCTTATTCCCACAATCAGCATTCCTATAGTAATCAGAATAATGATACATATTATCTGCAGGATTATCCCGATAAAATATCTCATAAGCAGGTACCGGATGGATGACATGACGTGCCGGAACGACCTCTCATGTTTGGTGGGAACAAACATGAGGAGGCCTTCAAGAAAAAGCCTGTCATCCTTTAAAAAGAAAAAGGTCATGAAAGTAATTGCAAATGCTGCTATGAATATATTCCCGAGAAGAGTGGCCAGGGAACTGAATATTTTTGCAAAAAAATCTATATTAAGTACGGAGTTAAGCTTCTGAGAAACAAATTCGGCTATGGTCATATCCCGGAAAACATCAAGTTCCAGGGTTAGTATGAAAGCTTCAATACGCTGAAGAGGTTCGTACAGATTGTTGATTACCAGGTCGGTATTTACAGCGGCCAGTTCATGTGCCTGGAAAGATATAACCGGGATAAAAAACCTGAAAAACAGAAGCAGGACTCCCCAGAGTACAACAACGCCTGTAAGTGCACTTACTGCTCTGGGAACCCTGAATTTCCCATACCTTACCCTGTCAAGCAGATCAACCACCGGCCGCCCTGTCAGCGACAGCACAAAACTCACAAGTATATAAAAGATAATTGCCCGCAGATACCAGAGAATATAAAGAAGAATAGCGGCTCCGAGAACAATTAAAATATACTTCCAGGCCTGGCTTCTTATGTCAGCCTTTGTATCCAATGTCTTCGTATTAGGGATCTGTTTATAATCCGGATATTTAAGGGACAGGGTTTTTAATTTGCACTGAACAAAAATAAAGATTTTAAAGGTAATAACAGTTAGTAAAAGCTAAAATTACTATTTCACTGCCCGGCTATAATTTTATCTGCTTTGATTATCTTCACGGCCTGAATTAATCATTACTTATGTTGCAAACACATGCAGGTGAGCTGGCAGCGCTAATGGCAGCAATTTTCTGGACCTTTACCGCCCTGGCGTTCGAACTGGCCGGCAAAAAAATTGGTTCGATTACAGTGAACCTCATCAGGCTCTTCATGGCTTTCTTTTTTCTGGGAATCTTCACATATTTCAGCAGGGGACAGTTTTTTCCCGCCGGGGCAAGCTCCCATAACTGGATATGGTTGTCTTTGTCGGGATTCGTGGGATTTGTGGTTGGTGACCTTTTTCTTTTCAGGGCATATGTAGTGGTCGGTGCCCGCATCTCCATGCTTGTAATGTCACTTGCACCACCCATAGCCGCCCTGGCAGGATGGCTGATAATGGGCGAAACCTTGTCGCCTAAAAGCCTGGCAGGAATGGCAGTCACTTTTGCAGGTATTGCCATGGTCGTTCTGACAAGGCAGAAAGCCGATCTTCCTCCCATACCCGGTTATCCCAAAGAGAAACCCAAAAAAAACAGTTTCAGGTTTTCATACCCCGTTGCAGGGCTGCTTCTGGCCCTGGGAGGTGCAACAGGACAGGCTACCGGACTGGTATTGAGCAAATACGGAATGGAGGGCTACGATGCCTTTGCAGCAACCCAGATACGTGTTATCACAGGTTTCTTTGGCTTTATGGTGATCTATACCCTGCTCGGCCGCTGGCACAGACTTATGCCGGCTTTGAAAAACAGACCGGCAATGACCAGTCTCACCATAGGTGCATTTTTCGGACCCTTCCTTGGGGTTGCATTTTCACTGCTGGCAGTAAAATATACCTCATCAGGTATAGCCGCCACCATCATGAGCATAGTCCCCGTCCTGATAATCCCCTTCTCTGTAATAATGTTCAAAGAGAAAATCACACCAAAGGAAGTGGTGGGGGCGTTTATTGCTATCGGTGGGGTGGCACTGTTTTTTTTATGAAAGGATCTTTTTTCTGCAGATAAAGGGGTTAAAAACCATACCGGGGTAAAATCAGTAAACATTCCCCGGTTCACATAAAGTAATAGTTTCTACATGCAGGTAACACAAAATAAAATCTCGGGCCGCACTTTTAAACGGTCAACCGATACCGGCTGACGGCATTTCCTGCATATGCCATATTCACTGTCATCTATGTTATTCAGCGCCGCTTCAAGAAGCTTAAGCCTGTTTCTGTTGTTTCGCAGACTTGCATCGAAGATACTCTTGTTGTTAATGGCATCCATTCTGGACAGGCGTCCGATTGAATTGTCAGGAGAGACCGGATCGGAGAAGCTTTCCGTATCCTCAATTCTTTTCTTAAGAAGTTTTATATCATCAATAATTTTATTTTTAAGTAAATCCCGCTCCTCTCTGCTGATCATAATTTCAATTTGAAATTTCCATTAATTTCCGGCCGAATTTCCGGCCGAACTCCCTTAGCTCTTCAATTTTTCCGGCATGGGGGTAGAATTTGGTGACAAATCCCCCTTCCATAACATTTAGTTTCAGGCTTTTCAGGTTTGCCTCGATAATACCTGCCGCCTCCCCGCTCCATCCGTATGACCCGAATGAAGCTGCCAGCTTACCCTTGTCCCGTATGGGATTTATCAGTGCAAAAAGTTTGTAAACCGGAAGCAGGGTATTCTGGTTAATGGTTGGAGATCCTACAAGCAGGGCATTGCAGCGTGTAAGCTTTGATTCTGTTTCTCCCAGGGGCATCATTTCAATGTCGGCTGTTTCTGTTTCGATGTTTTCTCCGGCCTCCCGGATACCCTCCGCAATATATCCGGCCATCTGCTTTGTATAGCCATATGCTGACACATATGTCAGTAAAACATGGTTCTTTCCGGACTCTGATCCGGCAAGGTATTCCCTGGCGTATTCCTCCGAAAGGTCAACATATTTTTTCCAGTCAGATCGCAAAATGGGTCCATGACCGGTTGCAATGACAGAGATATCAAGAGGCCTTATCTTTTCAATTGCCTTAAGCATAAATTTGCTATAGGGCCTGAGTATAACATCAAAATAGTACTTAAAAGACTCATCATAATTGTCAACAAGGTCATCAAACATCTCCTCCGTGCAGTAATGTGCACCGAACGAGTCGCATGTAAAAAGCACCCTGTCCTCATCCAGCCAGGTATAGATCGAGTCGGGCCAGGGCAGGTTGGGAGCAGAAATAAATTTAAGGGTTTTGTTGCCCAGGTCAAGCGTGTCGCCATCTTTGACTTTCATGCTTTTGAAAGGTATGGAAACAATGTCTTCCAGGTAGCGCAGGGCGTTTCCGCTGCCCACCACGGTAGCCTCCGGAGCCAGCCTGAGCAGGTTCTCAAGGTTCCCCGAATGGTCGGGTTCGGTATGATCAAGAATGATATATTCTATTTCCGACGGATCGGTAACAGCCTTTATCTTTTCGAGCCAGGTATCCCAGAATCGGGCTTTTGTGGTTTCAACTACGGTCTTTTTGTCCGCATTGATAAAATAGGAATTGTAGGTTGTCCCATACCTGGTTTCCATGACAATGTCAAAAGTAACAATATCGCTGTCAAGTATGCCGATCCATTTTACATCAGGAGTCACATCAAGTATCTTGTTATCTGTCATGATCTGTTTTTTTAAAGGAGAATAATAATGCTATGTTTAAGAACTGTTCCGGATAGTCATTTAACTGATTATAAATTGTCTTCAAAATATAAACAAACGGGGATAAAAATAAGAAATTCAGATGACAATTTTTTAAATAACACACCGGTGATGGATCCCACATGTTAATCCCTGATTATACTTTATACAGATATTATTACCGGAAAGAAGCAATAACAGAGGTTTTTCCCCTT
>PXAP01000203.1 GCA_003567115.1 Bacteroidota bacterium | reverse complement strand
GGCAGGATGAAGCCCTGCAGGTTGTTTCAGACGCCATCAGACGAAGCAGGGCCGGATTGCAGGATCTCCGGCGGCCTGTAGGGTCATTCATTTTTCTTGGTACAACCGGTGTTGGCAAGACAGAGCTGGCCAGAGCACTGGCTGAATTCCTTTTTGATGACGAGAACCTGATGACACGTATTGATATGTCAGAATACCAGGAAAGGCATTCTGTTTCCCGGCTCATAGGAGCTCCTCCTGGCTACGTGGGTTACGAAGAGGGGGGGCAGCTTACCGAGTCGGTAAGAAGGAAACCCTGGTCAGTGGTTCTGCTTGATGAAATTGAAAAGGCGCATCCCGATGTGTTCAATATCCTGCTCCAGGTTCTTGATGACGGCAGGCTTACTGACAACAAGGGGAGAGTTGTGAACTTTAAGAACACCATTATAATAATGACCTCAAATGCAGGATCGCATATAATTCAGGAGAATTATGAAAAGATCAACGGGATGGACCGTAAGGAGATGTTTGAAAAATCCGTAAGGCAGGTTTTTGAACTGCTTAAACAGACCATAAGACCCGAGTTTCTTAACCGTATTGATGATATTATAATGTTCAAGCCTCTGGATGAGGAAGAGGTGAAACAAATTGTAAGGTTACAGTTTGAAGAGATCAGGAAAATGATTTCATTAAACCAGATTAATGTTGAAATCAGTGATAAGGCTGTTGACCTGCTTGGAAGGCTCGGTTTTGATCCTCAGTACGGGGCAAGACCTGTTAAGAGGGTGATGCAGAAATATATTCTGAATGAATTGTCCCGGCAGATAATTGCCGGTAAGGTGGACAGGGAGAAGGAGCTGAAGATAGACGTTGACGGTGATGAACTGGTATTCAGAAATTAGGGTCATAACCTTATCTGCCGGTCATTGAATTATCCGGCATATCAGGTTATGACTGCCATTGAGGTTGAGGTAATTATTTAAAGCTTTTCCGGCACTCTTCCCTGTTGCAGCATATTTCAAAAACATTATGCAATTGAAGAAGTTTAAATAATTTCATAACATCGGGTGAAATATTGCATATGCGGAACTGTCCTGAGTTGCTTCTGGCTTTTCTCATAACGGACAGAAGCGCGCTGAAACCCGAGCTGTCTACAAATGATATGTTTTCAAGATCAAGAACCAGCTTTGTTCCCGGTTTTTCAAAATGTCTCCCGATCTGGCTTTTGATTTTTTCAGAAACAGAGGCATTTAATTTATTGCTTTGATCAAATGAGTAAACTATTACATCATCTGAAATTTCGAAATTCAGCATAGTGTTTCTTAAATGGTTTTTGAAATCAGCTTAAGGTCTTCTATTGCAGATGAAAATTGTTCTTCAATGCTTTTTGCATAACCGGGGTATAAATGGATGTTTTCGCCATTGCCTGTAATCAGTTCCAGCTCCTTCAGGTCTCCGGCAAGTTTATTCAGACCCATTATTGAAGCTGAGGCCTTTGCTTTATGGGCAAATTTTTCCAGTGCATTCCAGTCTTTTTTTCGCAGGGATTCATTCATGTGGCTCAGGTAACCCGGCACCTCGGAAATGAATATATCTATCATCTCAATTATCAGTTCTCTGTCGCCACCGGACATTTCATTGAGATAATCAAGGTCGATGGATTGGCAATTCATATTTTAATGGTATTTACTTATCTTAAATTAAGAGATATTGTCAGAAATATAAAAGTAATGATATTTATAGTGAACAGGTTAATTATTCACTTATCATTTTAAAATTGATTTTTATTACCGCACACAGCACTGTCTTTTTGAGTATGTCCGGGTGAAAATAATAAAAGGGGTTATTTTAATTCTTATAATTTATAACCATAGCTTATTTTAAGTATATGACTAAA
The DNA here is from genome assembly GCA_003567115.1 of Bacteroidota bacterium. Classification (GTDB taxonomy): domain Bacteria; phylum Bacteroidota; class Bacteroidia; order Bacteroidales; family PUMT01; genus PXAP01. The sequence continues at coordinate 4,116 of PXAP01000203.1, read as the reverse complement.
TTAATTACTTTTGTGCATATTTAAAAAAGCGCACATGATTTTTATGGATTGTAAAACTTAATGAACGATTCATGGTTTGTTAAAAAATTTATCAGTATATTTTACTAAATCTTTACGGTACCGATGAAAAAAACTGCATGTAACGATATTCATACCAGGCTGGGAGCAAAGATGATTCCCTTTGCCGGGTTCAAAATGCCGGTTGAATACAGCGGGATTAATGATGAACATATTGCAGTCCGTCAAAAAGCCGGTATATTTGATATTTCCCATATGGGCGAGTTCCGGGTAAAGGGGCCCGAAGCTGCCGCATATCTTCAGTTTCTTACAAGTAACGATATTTACAGCCTTTCCGATGGAGCAGTCCATTACTCCTGTATGCCCAACGGTAAAGGAGGTATTATTGATGATCTGATGGTTTACCGGTTTGACCGGGAAACATTCATGCTGGTTGTCAATGCTGCCAATATTGAAAAAGACTGGAAATGGTGTGTTCAGCATGCAGGGAATTACGGAATTGAACCGGGAAGGGAACTTTACAATGCTTCTGATGAAATTTCTCTGCTTGCCGTTCAGGGACCCCTGGCTCTTAAAATAATACGGAAATTGACGGATGAACCGGTTGAGGAGATGAAATCTAATACAGTTAAAAAAATTGATATTGCAGGTATAGGAGATGCTGTTTTTTCAATCACCGGTTATACAGGTGCCGGAGGATGTGAGATCTATGTGCCCCATAATGACGGACCCGGATTATGGAATGCAGTTTCTGAAGCCGGAAAGGAATTTGGTTTAAAGCCGGCCGGCCTGGGAGCACGTGATACTCTCCGGCTTGAAGCGGGGTTATGCCTTTACGGTAATGATATTGATGAAACTACCTCTCCGATAGAAGCAGGGCTGGGATGGATAACCAAATTTGTTAATAATAACGAATTCATTGACAGGGACTTTTTGTTAAAACAGAAGTCAGAAGGGCCTGCACGAAAACTGGTAAGGTTCGTTGTACGGGAAAAGGGTATTCCCCGGCAGCATTATAAAATTGCCGGTAATGACGGTAATATTATCGGCCGGGTAACATCCGGTACATTGTCGCCAATGATGAAAACAGGTATAGGAATGGGATATGTCCATACCGGTTTTGAAAAGGAGGGGACAGAGATCAATATTTTGATCAGAAACAAAAGTGTAAGGGCTGATGTTGTCAAACCTCCCATATACAAGGCCGGTAAACATATACAAAGCCGGTAAAAATAGATCTAACCTGTATTATCCGGACCGGACCGGCTTTTTTCAGTTTATCCTGAAAACCCGCGTTTTTGGGGCACGGTCATCTCCCGGCGTGGCTTTGCCTGGAAGGCATTTGCTATTTAAAGAATTCTCGGTGCAATGCAAAAATCAGGGTTAAAGACATCTCTGGTGGTCGATAGTCCCATTATAATGAATTTTTTATATTTTATGACCGGATCAATCGTGGCAGTTATAAATATAGTAGTTGCTGTTGAATCAGTTGAATAACTAAATAATTAACTTGAATATGAAGGATAAAAAAAACAGTGTGGAGGTATGTTATTCACCGGCACTTTATCCTTATTACCGGAATGATGATGCAATCGTTGTTATTTCCGATATTCTGAGGGCCACCACTGCAATATGTGCAGCCTTTGAAAACGGTGTGAAAAATCTGATTCCGGTATCGGGCCTGGACGAAGCCATGGCACTGAAAAAGAAAGGATACCTGGTTGCTGCAGAGAGGGACGGGCTTGTACTCGATTTTGCCGATTTTGGTAATTCTCCGTTTAATTTTCATCCTGAACAGGTGAAGGACCAAACGATTGTTTACAGCACAACAAATGGTACACAGGCTATAATGATGGCTGCGGAAGCAAGGCATGTAGCTGTCGGAGCTTTTATTAACCTGACTGCACTTGCACAATGGTTAATAACCAGAAGATGTGATGTTCTTGTTCTTTGTGCCGGATGGAGGAACCGGTATAATCTGGAGGACAGTGTTTTTGCCGGTGCTCTTGCTGAAGCTCTTATACGGTCGGGCCGTTTTTTCACCGACTGTGATGCAGCTGTTGCCGCCATTGAATTATGGGAAATTGCACGTTATGACCTGACCGGCTATATGGAGAAAGCCGCTCACCGGCACCGGTTGAAAAAACTTGGTTTGGATGATATAATGCAATATTGCCACACACCTGACAGTACCACGGTAATTCCGGTGTTAAAAGGTAATCTGCTTGTAGAGCATAAAGATTATTAATAAGATGGTAAGTTTTCAGGTTTTCATCAATTAATAAATTAATTAATTGATGAAAATAAAGAGTATTAAGGGGATAAGCTTTCAGGTCAAGATTAATTAAAAACAACGTTTTTTTTAAGAAAAATATTTTGCAAATTGCGTTCTATTTAAAAATTTATTTAAAATAAATATTATGAAAAAACATAATTTCAGTGCAGGGCCGTCTGTGCTCCCGGGCACAGTAATTGATAATACTGCAAAAGCAATACATGATCTGAATGGTATCGGGTTGTCGGTAATGGAAATTTCACACAGGGGAAAAGACTTCCAGTCCGTTATGGATGAGGCGGTTGCCTTACTTCGCGAGGTTCTTGATGTACCTGCTGATTATGATGTATTGTTTCTCCACGGTGGTGCCAGCATGAATTTTTGTATGGTTCCATTTAATCTTCTTCAAAGAAAGGCTGCTTACCTTGAAACCGGCAGCTGGGCTAAAAAGGCAATAAAAGAGGCAAAGAATTTCGGGCAGGTCGATATAGTTGCTTCTTCGGCGGACAGGAATTTCAGCTACATTCCAAAGTCTTATGAGATACCGGCGGATGCGGATTACTTTCATATAACCACGAACAATACGATATTCGGCACGGAGATCCTTGAAGATATAGATAGCCCCGTTCCCCTGGTAGCTGACATGTCTTCAGATATTTGCAGCCGACCTCTTGATGTGTCAAAATACGGAATAATTTACGGAGGCGCACAAAAAAATCTGGGCCCGGCAGGAGTGGCTTTTGTTATTGTACGCAGGGACATTCTGGGAAAGGTTGAACGCACTATCCCTTCGATGCTTGATTACCGTGTTCATATTGAGAACGGATCAATGTTCAATACCCCTCCATGCCTTCCCATCTTCGCCGTCAGGGAAACCCTTAAATGGCTGAAGGAGGTTGGAGGGGTGAGTAAAATGCAGGAGATAAACCTTGGGAAGGCCGGAATGCTTTATGATGAAATTGACAATAGCAGGATCTTCACCGCTACGGCTGAGAAAAATTCCCGTTCGGTAATGAATGTCTGCTTTGTTATGAAGGATGAATACAAGGATCTTGAAGCTGAATTTCTCTCTTTCGCCCAGGAAAGAGGAATGGTAGGTATCAAGGGACACCGTTCGGTAGGAGGTTTCAGGGCCTCAATATACAATGCCCTGCCGGTCGGGAGTGTTCAGGCGCTTATTGATGTAATGAAAGAATTTGAAGAATTAAAAAGTAAATAGTTACCTATAATGCGAGCATCATATTATCATAAATGATAACAGGACAAACTGGATTACAATGACAATGTCAAGCTTGATAAAAATTATATTATCTGAAAACCAGATAGTTGATCAAAGCATTATATGTTAGTAATATTATAAAATAAAATTTTATAAAAAATGAAGAAAGTATTGGTAGCAACAGAAAAACCTTTTGCTAAACCGGCAGTAGAAGGTATTGCAGGTGTATTGAAGGATGCCGGGTACGAGTTGGTTTTGCTTGAAAAATATAAAGACAATAACGAACTCATTGATGCGGTTAAGGATGCCGATGCATTGATAGTAAGAAGCGACAAGGTAACCAGGGAGGTTATCGGTAATGCGGGCAGGCTTAAAGTAATTGTCAGGGCAGGAGCCGGTTACGATAATATTGACCTGGCCTCTGCAACTGACAACAATATGGTTGTCATGAATACTCCCGGCCAGAATTCCAATGCTGTTGCTGAGCTGGCTGCCGGAATGATGGTCTATATGGCCCGTAATCAGTTTAATGGTACTCCGGGTACTGAATTGCTGGGGAAAAAAATCGGAATTCACGCATGCGGTAATGTGGGGAGACATATTT
>PXAP01000349.1 GCA_003567115.1 Bacteroidota bacterium | reverse complement strand
TGAGCCAATTTCCATGAAAGAAAGTAATGTGCAGCTGCTTTATCTCTGCGACGTGATGGAAAGTCAGAGAAATAATGCAGCCAAAAGGTTTTCCGGTGTCCTTGATTACGATCCCGCCCTCGAAAATGATGTTCGCAGGATTTATGATGACCAGCGGGTGGACGCCATTCTTGATGCCACGCCCGACCACTGGCATGCGCCGGGAACATGCTACGCTGTCCAGGCAGGCAAGCATGTGTATGTTGAAAAGCCCTGCAGCCATAATCCACGAGAAGGAGAAATGCTTGTAGAATTACAGAAAAAATATGACAAGGTGATCCAGATGGGCAACCAGCAGCGCTCATCACTGGAGTCTATTGAGATAATCAGGGGAATACATGAGGGTGCGATCGGAGTGCCCTACAAAGCCATTGCATTTTATACCAATGCCAGAGGTGAATCACCTGTTGCCACCCCGGCGCCCGTACCGGACGGACTGGACTGGGATCTGTGGCAGGGTCCCGCCCCGAGGCAGGAGTACAGGCATAACACCTGGGATTACCATTGGCACTGGTACGGCTGGACCTGGGGTACAGCCGAGACAGGAAACAATGCTGTGCACGAACTGGATATAGCCCGCTGGGCTTTGAACGTTGATTTCCCCGAAAGGGTGGAGGTTGCATCGGGCAAATTCCATTTCCCCGACGACGGATGGACCATGTACGATACAATGGATGCCACCTGGTGGTTCCCCGGCGACAAGGTCATCAAATGGGACGGCAAAAGCCGCAACGGATACCGCACTTACGGGTCAGGCAGGGGTACGATAATTTTTGGATCAGAAGGATCTGTATATGTGGACCGCGGAGGGTACAAGCTCTATGACCGGGGCGGCGGACTGGTACGCGACAGCGAATCTGCCGATGACGAAGGGGGCGTGGCTCTCGGAGGAGGAGGCGGCATGTCAACCATGCATGTAGTCAATTTCTTTAATTCAATAAGGGGTAAAGAGGTACCCAGATCACCCATTGACGAGGGAGTGAAAAGCACGCATCTGGGCCATCTGGCAAACATCGCCTCAAGGCTGGGAAAAGGTTTTAACGTGGATTACCGGAACGGAAAAGCGCTTGACCTGGATGCCCTTAACCTCTGGAGCCGGCAATACGAGCCCGGATGGGAACCGGAACTTTAGGCAGCTATGCATTCACGGGAAACCTCCATCTCTTTCAGCCCGTATGGTCAAATCATCCTTGGAAATGGAACCGTCAGCTGATTATTCACGGGAAACCTCCATCTCTTTCAGCCCGGATGGGAGCCGGAACTGCAGGCAGCCATTTGTTAATCACATTGACGGAAATGAATCTGACCGCTATCTGAACATTTCCGGCTTTGACTTTTTCAAAAAACCAGGACAGTAAGGCCGCCTGAATTTGATAAATACTTTAACCGGTTTTTTAACAGGACACTGATTATGCAGAATATATTTTTAAGTACCGTTTTTACGGCATTCATTATGGTAACAGGTATGGGTACAACAAATAGCGCCGGACAGGAAACAGCTGATTCATGCTGCACACTTTCACATAAATTCATATTCACGGGTGAAACACCCGATTTTGATCCCGGGGTTTTTGAGCTCCGGCGCCAGAGGCTGATGAATAAGATGAAAGGTGATATTGCCATCATATCGGCAGCAACAGGTAATGATTTTATTTACCTGACCGGTTTGACCGGCCAAAGGGGTGCGGTTGCAGTTCTGGACCCTCTGTCCGATACCCCGTTTACTCTTTTTGTCCCCCCGAGGGAGCCAATGGCAACCCTGTGGGACGGAGAAAGGCCGGGCATTGAAGGAGCTGTTGAAAAGTACGGGGCCGATATTGCATATACCGTTCAGGAATTCAGCGGTAAGCTGCCCCTGATAACCGAAGGGAAAAAATCAGTTTCCTATCATGCCGAGGACAGAACTTTAATTGAACGGATAAAAAACCTTTCCGGGAAAAATGCAGATAAGGCCTCCGGGACCATTCACACCGATCTTGCCACTGTTATCCATGAAATGAGGGTTATCAAAGACGACTGGGAAATAGCTCAGCTTGAAAAGGCCGTTGAAGTAACCAGCCTGGCTCACAGGAGGGTATTGAAGACGGTGCGGCCGGGACAGAAGGAATATGACGTGCAGGCTGAGATAGAATATGTTTTCCGGAAAAACGGACTTTCTGCAGGGTTTCCATCTATCGTGGGCTCGGGGCCGAACGCTGCCATACTGCATTACAATAAAAATGACCGCACCATGCAGGACGGCGACCTGCTGCTGATGGATGTGGGGGCATCCTGCCGGGGTTATGTTGCCGACGTTACAAGAACCATTCCCGTCAACGGCAGTTTCAGTGAAAAGCAAAAGGTCCTGTATGAGCTGGTGCTCAAGGCACAGCAGGAAGCTATAAAAGAGATGGTGCAGGGGCGGCGGATCCTTGACTGCCACCACAGGGCAACTGAAATTATCGTAGAGGGGCTTTATGATCTGGGACTGATTACTGATACCACCTCATGGTGGCAGAAACGGTTTTATATCCAGTACCGCAATAATCATTATATCGGACTGAATGTTCATGACGTGGGCAGCTACGGAGATATGGATGCCCCTGACCGTGACTCCTACATACTTAACCCTGAAATAAGGGGCAGGGAGCTGGTTGCAGGAATGGTAATGACCATAGAGCCCGGCATTTATCTTTTAGCTGACAGGCTGGATCATCTGCACGGACTCTTTGGCGACCGGGCTACTGCTGAAGAGCTTGATGCTTTCGCGGAAAAGGTCGGTCCGGTATATGAAAAATATGCCGGCATAGGGATCAGGATAGAAGATGATGTGCTGATAACTGAAGACGGAAACAGGGTACTTTCAGAAAACGCCCCGAAAACCATTGAAGATATTGAAAAAGCAATGAGAAGATGACAATCAGTCTGTAATGGTTTGATTTTAACCCTAAAACGTTTCATTTTTAGCATTTTTTTTCCTATCTTTACAAACAGTGGATCTGTAATGGTTTTAATTTAAACTTAAAAACTCTTGATTGGGAGCCGGGATGAAAACCCGCCCCTGCTGGCATCTCCCACTTGTAATTTCAGCACTATCATAATTTAAGGTATGGCATAGCTTATTTATCGTTAATTCATCTTTTTAATATAAAAATAATGAAAACAAGAGATCCCCTGATTTACGTGCTGGCAGCTCTGGGATTTTATTTGTTTTTAACCCCGGGTTGCCAAAAAGATGACCCTCTCAAAGATGAGAAGGAAAATGAGTACTTTGGCAGCGTGACTGACATAGATGGTAATATTTACAAAACCGTTGAGATAGGCTGGGGAGAATGGACGGTTGAAAACCTTCGGACAAAAAGTTACAACGACGGCACCCCGATACCAACCGGACTTGATCCGGCTGAATGGTCAAACACCGAAACGGGAGCATTTGCCGTTTACCCGCACGAAAATGTTGACGGACTGGATTCTGATGAGGAGGTTATCTCTGCCTACGGGCTCCATTACAACTGGTACACAGTTGAAACCGGCAATCTTTGCCCCGTGGGATGGAGGGTGCCGTCGGCAGAGGATTGGGACGGACTAATGTTCTATCTGATTGACAACTATGACGAAATTAATGCCGACAATGTCGGCGACTTCCTGAAATCATGCCGTCAGGTCGATTCGCCCCTGGGGGACGATTGCAACACAACCATTCATCCGCGCTGGAACAAAGACGAAAAAATAGTGATTGTTTTCCCTGATGAGGAAGACCCTCACTCAGACTTTGAACTGGAATATTCGTCTCTTGCGGGTACTGATGAGTTCGGTTTCTCGGCCCTCCCTGCCGGACAATACGACGGCCACGGGTCTGGCATTGGCTACAAATCCCATTTCTGGACATCCGGTTCTGATTTTCCCGATAGAAATGAATATATTACAAAAAGAGAAAAAGTTCCGGCCTGTATACTCCGATCCGGATTATTTTATTTCCAAAGCAAAACTACCGGATTACCGGTACGCTGCGTGCGGGGCGACCTGCCCGAGCGTGTGCCCCGATACCGTGAACCCTGAAAGAACAGTTGCCTGTAAAATTAAAAGACCCAAAGTTTCTGAGCAAATTATCGGATATTAGCAGCCCCCCTCCCACCTTTTCTGCCCGCACTTTTGCAGAGAAATCAGGTCGCGCGGCTTGCAGCACCCAAATTAGCATATCACAAAACCTTTATAAGTTATAAATCAATTATTTAAAAAACCAGCGTTCATGTGGCGCACAAAACAGGAAAGTACCCCCATTTATACAAAGACCCCTGCATCATTTTCAGATACAGGGGTCTTTGTTTTTCCGGAGTTGACCGACCAGGATTCGAACCTGGACAGGCAGAACCAAAATCTGCAGTGCTACCGTTACACCATCGGTCAGGATTTTTCAAATTCAGGTGCAAAAATAATAAAAAAATGCAATACCGGAAACTTAAAAAATTATTAACTGTCAGCTCGAACCTCTTGCCCTGTGTTCTGCGACAAATTCCGGATCACCGGCCGGAATATGCCTTATGCTGAAAGAGGGACATGACCGGTACATCTCATCTGAGGGATCAAGGCAGTGCCCCCGGATGAACCCCCCGGAAGCAGATACTCCTGCCGGTTGGTTGTGAGACCGGAATATTCCGGTCGATGGACTATGAAACCGGGTCAGATCTTCAAGCTGAGTCATATTTACATCCTCCTCCAGCTTCAGATACAGGGTTTTTGAAGGTGACGGGGCAATAATTACATTCTCCCGGTAAGAGCCACTGAAGACATATTTACCGTATTCTATAAATCCGAGCGTGAAAAGCACCGAGATACTTGCAATCCAGATTACAAGCGCCAGAATGCCAATTATGCGGTCTTTTGTCCTGATCCGGAAAATCAGCTTTATCCCGCCGTATATAATAGTGATAATCGGTATAATAACTGCAACAAACAGAGCAGCAAGAAAGACCGAAAGGTGCAAGGGATCAGCAAAAACCGGAAGGTGCCGGCTCAGGGGGAAAAAACTGATGCTGAACCATTCGAAGGGAAAAAAGTTGGAATTGAAAAAGAAAACTCCCAAAAAGCTCATCAGAAGTATAAAGCCTGCAAAGATCAGAATAACGCCAAGCAGAATCAGAAACACTTTGGCAATAACCACAACAATTTGTCCAAGGACCCGGAGAATCTCACCGGCTGTTGAGGTGGCCTGTTTATATCCCTCGCTTTTTTCAATCTTTTCAAAATTGGACTTCACCTCTTCATACTCCTGCTTTACGGTTTTCTCAATATTGGATATGGTAACCCGTTCTCCCCGCATTTCCAGTTTCTGCGCTATGGAAACAGCCTTTGGTATGGCAATCCACAATATAATATAAACCAGTCCCCATACCCCGTAACCGGCAATTAACAATACCACAAAAAGAATCCTGATAAGTACCGGATCGATTCCAAAATAAGCACCAAGTCCCCCGCAAACACCACCAAAAACTGCATTATCGGGATCCCGGTAAAGCCGTTTTGCCCCCCTGGTTGCAGTCCGTTTTGTCTCTTTGGAACTGCTTCCATGATCATCTTCCTGGGTGATTGGCTCTTCGACAAAATCGCTTGGATCTCCCATTACAGCAGTTACTTCGGTAACATCTTCCAGAGATATCACCTCTTTTTTCTGTTCACTTACCCGCATCTGAAACAGCTCGGCAATACGCGATTCAATATCATCGACAATCTCCCTGCCCCCCTCTCTGCCGCTGAAATACAATTCAACCGTTTTCAGGTAACCATCCAGCTTTTCATAGGCGTCTTCATCTATATGAAAGATGACACCCCTGATATTTATTTTAATGGCTTTTTTCATCTGTATGAAGTATAATTAGCAATCTGTTTAACAATGTGTTACATTTTCTTGTTTAGGATATTTAGTGTTTCAATTCCGATGGATCCCACATGCTTTATACATGCCTTTTTGTGTTACGAAGTAACATG
>PXAP01000248.1 GCA_003567115.1 Bacteroidota bacterium | reverse complement strand
AAATTTTATTTAACCCATGTAACAAAATTTTGACTTACAGGATGAACCGCTTCGCTTTCTCATAAAATTTTTTCATCTTGTCTGTGTGTAATTTAAGATGAAAAAATTTCATGTTCATTTGGTGTTCAATTATATATCCTGATTTATTTCTATGGGGCAATCCGGTAAACTAATATTTATGGTTGATGATGATAAAGTCATTCTTAACCTGCTGGAATATGTTTTCCAGGGTAAAAACGATTATAGAATCAAAACATTTGTCTCAGGAGAGAATTGTCTTGAAAACATGCATTTAAAACCTGACCTGGTTGTACTTGACTATGTATTGAGCGGGTCAGATAAAAATGCTATGAATGGCCTGGAAACACTTAAAAAATTAATAAAAAAAAGCCGGGATCTTCCGGTTATTATACTTTCAGGAAATACCGATGATAAAACCAGTGAGGAAATGATCAGACACGGAGCAAGAAAAGTATTAAGGAAAAATGATTATTTTATTGATAAACTTGAAAAATATATAGCCACTGAAATAAGATAACCATTCAGGAAAAACAGCTCCCTTATTTACCTGCATATACCTGCCGGCACTATCTATTCAATCCATGAATGTCACATCAGCTATTTTTTCCCGAATGAGAAGCTCACTGCATGTGAGATCGACCGCAGGTCAATCATCTATGCTTTATTCTCATGAAATTTAGCGTCCTGGTATCTTTGTGGTGAAGAAATTTCGTCCCCAAAAGTTCAAAGGCTCAAGGAAATCACTGAGATTTATGAATTAATCAGGCTAAGACGCTGAATATTATTATAATGCAAATATCTATGAGTTAATGAGGTTAATACATATTCTGTCCACAATATCTTTTTTTATGTAATAATAATTATTAATTTTGCAGATCATTTTCAATGCAATTACAATGTTTATTCGACAATACGATATACCATTCAAAGGTCTCAAGACAGGTATACATCAATACAATTTTAAATTAACTGACAGGTTTTTTGATTATTATAATAATCGTGACTGTTTGGAAGGATCTGTCAATATTGACGTGGAAATGGATAAAAGAGACCATTTAATTTCATTTTATTTCCATTTTTCGGGGTATGTCAGAGTTATTTGTGACAGATGCCTTGAGGAATTCAATATGCCGGTTGATTTTGAAAGCAACCTTTTTGTCAAATTCGGAGAAGAAAAAACTGAAAAAGACGTTGATGTAATTTATCTTGAACGAAATGAACATAAACTGAACCTGGCAGATTACTTCCTTGAAAGCATCTGCATTAACCTTCCAATTAAGAAAGTACATCAAAAGGATAACAAGGGCACTCATCCTTGCAACCAGGATATGATTGAAAAACTTGAAAACCACAAGGTAAATGAAAATAAAAAAACCACAGACCCCAGATGGAATTCTCTCAAGAATCTGATATCAAAAAAAGAATCAAATAATAACTAACTAAAAGCAACTATATATTGCACAGCACAAAATGACATAAGTTTTTACATATAATTAATAATGCCAAAAAACAATTAATTGCTTGTAAAATCACCTAAGGTCAATAAAGCAGGTGCATTCCATGGATTTAACAGCAAATTACCCGTTTGATCATCCGGTAACATTGCTAAAAACAAATTGTTAACTACACTTTATACGAATAAAATGGCACATCCCAAAAGAAAGATTTCAAAAACAAGAAGGAACAAAAGAAGGACACACTATAAGGCGGTACCACCTACCCTTTTGGTTTGTCAGAACTGCGGCTCAACTGTTCAGTACCACAGGGTATGCAAAGAGTGTGGTTTTTACCGGGGGAAGCTTGCTATAGAAAAGGAGGTGACTTCATAATCTCCCGGATATAAAACACTGGCAATTATAATTAATATACCGTTAACATTGTTCTTATTTAATCCCGGAATAATAAATGAAGATTGCACTTGACGCCATGGGAGGCGATTATGCCCCCGAAGCGACCGTAAAGGGAGCTATTATGGCCTTTAAAAGCTTCCCCCCTGATGTAAAGCTCATACTTATAGGTGACAAAGAAAAGATACTTGAGATAACCCGCCGGGAGGATTTTGATAATTCTGCATTCGATATTATACATGCCGGGGAAAATATACATATGGGCGACCATCCTGCCAAGGCTTTTGCCAAAAAGAAAAACTCAAGTATAGTAACAGGTTTTGACCTGCTTGCCCGAAGACAGATCGAAGCCTTTGCCAGTTGTGGAAATACCGGGGCAATGATGGTGGGGTCAATGTTTATGATAAAATCGATCCCCGGCGTTATTCGCCCCTGCATTTCAGCACAGGTGCCCAATGTTGCCGGCGGATCATCCACCCTGCTTGATGTGGGTATCAACCCCGACTGCCGGCCCGATGTGCTTTGCCAGTACGGCATGATCGGTTCTCTTTACGCCAGGCATGTTTTCCAGATAGAAAACCCGAAGGTATGCCTGCTTAACCTGGGACAGGAAGAAGAAAAAGGTAATCTTATTACCAAAGCCGCATATGACCTGATGAATGGAACAAACACCTTTAATTTCACCGGGAATATTGAAGGTAATGAGATTTTTAATGAAGGCAGGTCAGATGTTATAGTTAGTGACGGATTTGTCGGGAATGTTATCCTGAAAGAGGCCGAGGCTTTTTATACACTGATCAGAAAAAGGAAGATAAAGGATGAATTTTTCGAACGTTTTAATTTTGAAAATTACGGAGGCACACCCATACTGGGAATCAACCAGCCTGTTATTATCGGACACGGGATATCAACTGCAAAAGCTATAAAAAATTTGCTTATCCATACCAAAGATGTCGTCGAGGCAAAACTTGTTGATAAATTTAAAGAAGCATTTAAATAATGGCTCGGGCAACCATAACAGGAATTACAGCAGCAATACCTGACTATAAACTTACTAATGATGAGTTAAGCCAAATGGTTGACACCTCTGATGAATGGATAATGGCCCGGATAGGAATCAGAGAGCGCCGGATACTAAAGGAAAACGGAAAGGGCTCTTCCCACCTTGGAGCAAAAGCCGTTAAAAACCTTCTTGAAAAAACCGGTACTGAACCTTTGGAGATCGATCTGGTAATATGTGCTACTGTAACTCCCGATTATCAGTTTCCTGCAACTGCCAATATCATATCTCACAAGACAGGAATAAAAAATGCTTTCAGCTACGACCTTAATGCAGGGTGCAGCGGTTTTTTATATGCACTTGCAACAGCACAGCAATTCATAGAAAGCGGCCGGTTAAAAAAGGTGGTGGTAGTGGGGTCAGAAAAGATGTCATCTATTGTTGATTATACGGACAGGGCAACATGCCCTATCTTCGGTGATGCAGCAGGAGCAGTCCTTATGGAACCAACAACGGAAGAGACAGGAATCATGGATTCAATACTTCAGTCTGATGGTACAGGACTCCCCCATCTGCACCAGAAAGCCGGAGGTTCAGTAAAACCTGCATCACATGATACAGTAGATAACAGGGAACATTTCATTTACCAGGAGGGGCAATTTGTTTTTAAATGGGCAGTATCAAAAATGGCTGACGCCTCTCTCGATGTTATGAAAAACAACAACCTGACCAATGAGGATATTGCATGGCTCATACCTCATCAGGCCAATATGAGGATAATAGAAGCCGTGGCCAGACGAATGAATCTTGACAAAAGCAAGGTCATGATCAATATTGAAAAATATGGTAATACCACTGCGGCAACTCTGCCGGTTTGCTTATGGGAATGGGAAAAAAGACTGAAGAAAGGAGACAATATCATTCTAACCACATTCGGAGCAGGTTTTACCTGGGGAGCAATGTATCTTAAATGGGGTTATAACGGTCAATAAAATCAATTTTTAAAGAAAATTTAAAATGAACCCCTAACCAAAACAATAATAAAAGAAAAATTCTGTATTTTTAAAATATCGTAGTTTTTATCGCCTCAATAATTATATATTTTTAATAAAAACCGGAATAAAATGGCAAAGAACAGAGATGCTGAGACCAAAGTAATAAATCTTATCAGTTCAGGAACTGAAATAATCGGTGATATGACCGCCACCGGAGATGTCCGTATCGATGGAACTCTTGAAGGTAACCTGCACACAAAAGGCAAAATAGTAATAGGAGAAACCGGAAAGACAAAAGGTGAAGTAAAATGTAAAAATGCCGATATTTCCGGAAAAATTGAAGGAAAAATAATTGTTTCTGAATTGATTTCTCTTAAACCCACATCCATGATTTCCGGTGAAATTGCTACTAACAAACTTGCAATTGAACCCGGGGCAAGATTTACCGGAAATTGTAATATGACTGATGCTGAACCCAAGCCGGCCGGTGAAAGTAAAATATTTACCGATAAATCAGAAAAACAGAAGTAACTGTTAAATAGCACTGTAAAAACAATATGTTTTAAAAGGGCTTTTTTGATGTCAGGGGACAATAAGTGTTATCTGGTTTTTCACTGTTCCCGGTTTAATCCACAGCCACAAGACAATTACCTCAACCTTGCTTGTCTGAAACAATAATAATATATATATTGGCCGGGTGTTTATCATACTATTATCCTTCTACTTGATTTACCCGTGATGTCATTCAAAATGAGGTTTTTTCATTCACTTATTCTATTTTCAGCAATAGTGTCTTTGCTGGGATTTATTCTTTTTTCCACCCTGCTGAACGATTATTTTCAGCCTGTCTATTACCTTGTCCTGATCTATTTTATTTTACTTACTGTTGCCGGCAGGCTGGTATTGCTGAAAAACGACTTTCCAAAGACTGGAGATTTCAATAACCGTTATTTTATAGTCAGATGGGCCAAGGTGCTTCTGCACCTTTTATTCATCACAATTTATTTGTTAATTCAAAGGGATAATATCCTGGCATTTATTTTAACCTTTATGACGGGTTATGTTCTGTTTTCTTTTTATGATATCTATACCCTTAGTTTTTATCTGAAAAAAAGTAACCAAAATTGAATTATTGCCGTACAAGGATAACGACATTTACATTTTTGAAAATATATAGATGACCCGGGCCATGATAAAAATATTACCTCACACACTAATGATCACAAAATGGCGGATTCTCTCCGGCTGTTTAAAGATTTTATGAATACATGCAGTATAAAAATTTCATATTGGGATGTTCCGTATTCTTTTAATAATTCTGCTTACCACAGCATATACTGTTCAGCCTCTGAAAGCTGTAGAGGATGTGGAGCTGGAAGATATAGAATTTGATCCGGGGGCATTTATTTTTGATCATATCGGCGATGCATACGAATGGCATCTTTTCGACATTGATGACAAGCATTACAGTGTTCCCCTTCCGGTAATTCTTTACACCCGGGAAAAAGGACTCAACATTTTTCTTTCACACCGGTTTGAACACGGGCAGGCTGCCTACAGGGGGTTCAGAATAGAACCCGATGGAATACGCGAAGGTAGAATCGTTGTGGCAATTGATGACGATACGACTGATCCGGATGCCCCTCTGCCTGTTGACCTGTCAATTACTAAAAATGTATTCGGAATGTTTTTTGCCGCATTTGTGATGCTGGCAATATTCATGAGCATAGGCAAACGCTGCAGGAAATACCCTATATCATCCCCGAAAGGGATACAAAGCCTGCTTGAGCCTGTTATAACATTTGTTATCGATGACATTGTAAAACCGGCTATCGGTGAAAAAAAGCATGAACGCTTTCTTCCCTATCTTCTTACGCTGTTTTTCTTTATATTTATAAACAATGTCTTAGGCCTGATTCCCATATTCCCTATGGGAGCCAATGTCACCGGCAATATTTCTGTTACCCTGGGACTGGCACTGACGTCGTTCCTGGTAATCAATATCAGCGGGAATAAGCATTACTGGCAACATATTTTTAATACACCCCACGTGCCGATTTTTTTGAAATTGCCTATACCCATTATGCCAATAATTGAGCTGGTGGGTGTTATAACCAAACCTTTTGTTCTGGCAATCCGTCTTTT
>PXAP01000264.1 GCA_003567115.1 Bacteroidota bacterium | reverse complement strand
CGGTTTGCCGAAAGCAGGATCAGGGAGGGCTTGTCATGGAATTTCAGAAAGGATACCATGAAACTTGGCCGGCAGGTTTTCAGCGAGACATTCATGCAGTTCAAAAACGAAATGAGCGGAAAGCTTTCTGACAGGTCATTTATGAATGATTACCTCTCATCCCTCTATGCCCTGAAGAACGGTTTTGAAGAGAGGATGAGCCGGAAAGGTGCAGAAGGTACCGGACTTATAGAGAGCAGGGGATTGTCGGTATCAGATTTTTCTTACGGATCAGGCGGGGTTGCCGGGTATTTTGCAAAGATATCCGGGGAAAAGAAATACGAGCCGGGAAAGCGGGTGATTGATGCGCACGGGAACCCGGAGGCCTGGTACAGTAAATCATCTCCTGTGAAGGAAGAGATAACAGGAGCTGTGGGGAGCGGACTGGAACGTATTCTGGAAGAAGCGCTGGAAATTTACACATCGGACTATCATTCATATGTTTCTGCAAAACTGGTTCTTTCCAATTTTTACACCCTTGGCATACTTAATGATATAATAATAAAGATCAGGGAATACACCGAAGAGAACAATCTTTTCCTGCTGTCGGATGTGGCATCGTTGCTTTCCCTTATTATAGGCGGAAATGATGCTCCCTTTGTATATGAGAAAACAGGCTGTTTTTACAGTCACTTCATGATTGATGAATTCCAGGATACCTCACGCCTTCAGTGGAACAATTTTGCACCGCTGATAACTGACAGCCTTGCCGGAAACAACAGGAATATCCTGGTGGGCGATGTAAAACAATCCATCTACCGGTGGAGGAACGGGGACTGGCGGATACTTGCCGGGGAGCTGGTAAGGGATATGCAGCATTATGCCCCGTCTGTCAGGAAACTGGAAATAAACCGGCGAAGCCTCAGGAACATTGTTGAATTCAACAATGTGCTGTTTCGTCACGCCCCTGTTGTCATGCAGGAGCAGTTCAAAAGGGAGTATCTGGCCTCTGATATGCCTGAAGACACCATGACCGGCCTGCAGGAGCAGATTGGCCTGGCATACGGGGAGCATGTCCAGAAACTGCCTGATGATCGAAATAGTGACGGAGGATATGTTTCGGTAAGTTTTATGGAAAATGAAGGCGGGGGGAGGGATGAGGTGATGAATAAGTTACCGGGGTTACTGGTTGAAATCAGGTCGAGGGGGTACCGGCTGGGCGATATGGCAATACTGGTGAGGAATAAACGTGACGGGAGAGATATAGCCAAAGCTCTCATGGAATGGCAGGCAGGGGAGGAGGGGAGCAGCTCACCGCGGCTCGATTTTATTTCAGAGGAGTTTCTGCTGCTTCAGGAATCTGTCTCGGTGCAGCTGCTGCTGGCATTGCTTAAATTTATTTCCGGTGATCAGGACAGACTCAACAAGGCTGTCATTTTGAATGAGTATTGCCGTTATCTCGGTCGCATTCCGTTTGATAATGCCGGTGATCATGATCTTTTTGGCAGTCTTTCCGCTGAGGATGGGAAGAGCTGGGAAAAGATGATGCCTGCCGGTTTTACCCGCTCCACAGGGTACCTCGGCCGGCTGTCACTATATGAGATGGTTGAGGAGCTGATTTCCATATTCGGCATGAATGAGAAGGGAAGCGAGACTCCTTACCTGATGGCTTTTCAGGATACGGTACTTGAATATTCACGGAAGGAGGGAGGCGGACCCGGGGCTTTTACCGGATGGTGGGAGGAAAACAGCAGCAGTTTGTCGGTGAGCAGCAGCGAAAGGCAGGATGCCGTGCGCATCATGACCATTCATAAGGCAAAAGGGCTTCAGTTTAAGGTGGTGGTGATCCCTTTCGGGGAATGGAAAACAGATCATGATCCGGTGCATGACAACTTCCTGTGGTGCAGGCCGGGCAGTATGCCTTTCGGGAGACTTGAGGTGGTTCCCGTTAAATATAAGTCCGAGCTTGCAAAAAGTATTTTTGCAGCCGACTATTTCAATGAGAAGATGCAGGTTTTCGTTGATAACCTGAACCTGCTTTATGTTGCATTAACCCGTCCGGAGGAGGAGCTGCACCTGTTCACCCCGCTGCCACCGGAAAAACAGTTGGAAAAGGGCGGGGTTAAAACCATCTCGGCCCTTATCTACAGTATCCTGGAACCCTTTTCCCGGGAAGCGGTCCGGGATGCCGTTGATGCTGCCTGGAGCCGGAATGAGTATGCAGAGGTTTTTACTGCCGGCACCAGGGGCTGCCCGGCAACGCCGGGCAAAGCCGGGATGGAGGACGCTCTGATGCCTGAAAAATACCGGGTTAATAATTTCAGGGAGAAGCTGCGTCTCAGACCTTACGGATACCTGTGTTGTGATGACACCGGTAAGGCCGGTGAAAGAATTAAGCACGGCAGGGTTATGCATGAGATCTTTGAAAATATCATTACCCGGGCCGATGTGGAAAAGTCAGTAAAACAAAAGTGTTATGAAGGAATGATAAATATGCCTGATGCCGGTGAAATTGTCAGGGAAATAGATGCAATGATCAGCAGAAATGAGGTTGCCGGCTGGTTTGACGGCAGCCGGAAAGTTATTAATGAGACCGGTATACTGCTTGAAAACGGTAAAATCAGGAGGCCGGACAGGGTGATGATAAAGGACGACGAGGTTGTGGTGGTTGATTATAAGTTCGGCGAGCATGTTCAGTCATATTACAGGACACAGCTGAGAGAGTATATGAAGGAGCTGAATAAAATGGGATATGCAAATATAAGCGGATATATCTGGTATTGCCAATCCGGTGAGCTGGATGAGGTAAAACTGAATGACTGAAAAAAAAACATACCAGTGGGGCACGCCAAGGCGATTCAATTCCCTCTCTGACCATTTCAGAAGGGAGTTCGGAGGCAGGGTGCAGAAGGTATCGGTCAATGCCGGCTTTTCCTGTCCCAACCGCGACGGCACAAAAGGTACAGGAGGCTGTATCTACTGCGACAGCCTGGCATTCAGTCCCTCTTACTGCACTCCTGAAAAACCGGTAAGAATGCAGATAGAGCAGGGAATACGGTTTCACCGTAAAAGATACAGGCATGCAGATAAGTTCCTGGCCTATTTTCAGTCCTTTACCAATACCTATGCAGACACTGAAAAGCTGGAGAGACTGTATGACGAAGCCCTGTCTGTTCCCGGGGTTATCGGGCTGGTTATAGGTACCCGGCCTGACTGTGTTGATGATAATGTTCTGAACCTTATTGCCCGCTTTGCAAAAAACTTTTACGTGGTTATTGAGTACGGAATTGAATCCTGTTATAACAGGACTTTAAAAAAGATTAACCGGGGGCATGATTTCGGGACCTCGGCCGATGCCATAAAAAAAACTGCCGGGTTGGGTATCCGCACCGGGGGACATATCATTTTCGGGCTTCCGGACGAAAGCAGGGAAGAAATGATCGCCCAGGCGGCAATATTGTCGGAGCTGCCTCTGGACAACCTTAAATTTCATCAGCTCCAGGTAATCAAAAACACCATTCTCAGCAGGCAGTATAATATGAGTCCCCGCAGGTTCACTCTTTTTACGGTTGAAGATTACCTGGAGTTTCTGGTCGAATTTGTGGAGCGTCTCAATCCGCGTATGGTTATTGAGCGTTTTGCAGGCGAGGTGCCGCTCAGGTTCCTCGAAAGAAAAGGAGGGTGGGGCCTGAGAAGCGATCAGGTGCTGAGAATGTTTGAGAAAAAACTTGAGGAGAGGGACTCCTGGCAGGGAAAAAACTATCTGCTTTCCTGATGGCCCTGATTTAAAACTATTTAACATCATTAATTCATAAATATTTGCATCTTGTTGAAAATTAGCACCCTGGTATATTTATCCTGTAAGTCAGAATTTTGTTTTGAAAATTAACAAAATTCTGACTTACAGGATGAACCACTTCGTTTTTACATGAATTTTTTTCATCTTGTCTATGTTTAATTTAAGATGAAAAAATTTCATGTTCATTTGTAGCGAAAAAATTTTTAGAATCAAAGTTCAAATGCTCAAGGTAATCTCTAAGTTTATGAACTAATGAGAGTCTGTCAATAAAGTCAATTTTCTGACAATAAATGATATACATGATTAAGGGTCGCCTGAAAAGCTTACAGGCAAAAATAAGGATTATTTTCATATGTCCGGTTGTTAATAAGGCCTGTCTGTAACATATTGAAACACAATAACATAAAAACCTATAAACAATTTTGTAAGTTGCTGATAATCAGGGTTAAAATTGTCCCACGTGGAGCATAAAAATTTGGAAATCAATGTATTAATATTTATCTTTGTTTTCATAACAAGACAAAGGAAAATATGTCTAAATCAACCGGCCCTGATAATTCAGTTTTGACACGGAATTTTGCGAAAAACAAGCGGAATTTGTTTGAGCGATCCAAAGCTTAAAAAAATGAATTTATGATTGTATAAACCGGGCTCATGGTGCATTATCAAAGTATTTTCCTGATTAAATAAGTTTAAAAAAAAAGGATTTTTTCTGATGAAAAATTGATATATCTTTGATAAAGATAAAAATAAATATTATGGACCGAATTGAAATCAACCCCGATGTTTGTAACGGAAAAGCTGTAATTAAAGGCACCAGAATAAGTGTTTCAACCATTTTGGGGTTTCTGTCTGCCGGTGATTCCTATGAAGATATACTTGAGGCTTATCCTGAGATTACCAAAGAGGATATACAGGCATGCCTGCAATATGCTCAGTTAGTGGTAAACAGTCATTCGGTAATAAAAACAGCTTCGTGAAAACATTCATCATTGATGAGAACCTGCCACGCACCATAAAATTCAGTGGGGCGCATAAATTTATTCATGTTGCCGATATTGGCAAACAGATGACTGACACTGAGATATGGGCATTTGCCAAAGAGAATGATTTTATCATTATTACGAAAGATACAGATTTTTATAATCGGATTATTTTATATGGTGCTCCACCAAGAGTGATTTGGTTACGTTTAGGAAATGTCAGACGAAAGTTTATGGAAGATAAGATTAAATATATATGGGATACTGTCAGTAAAATGATAGAGGAATACGAACTTATTGAAATTCATGATGATAAGATCGAGGGATTGAAGTTGGGAAATTCTGACGTTCATTGATTTTGACGGACCGGTTTTTTCAGTAGTACTATCCAGGCAATCCAGCCGGGGAAGAAGCCGAGGATGTTGGCAACAATGTCGAGATGGCTGAAGTTACGGCTTATGTAAAGAAAATTATTATGCAAAGTATTATTTGTTTAAAGTCTATATATCAAGCAATTATATTGTTGTTAACTGTAATACACTTTCCATAATATTTTCATCTATTATTGTAATGGCGGCAATTCCGTCGTCAGTCAAAATAGATATGATCACTTTGGTAAGCTTACTACACATTCTTCATTATATCAAAAGCATAAGTACCCGTACTATAACTGCTGCAGAAACATCTATCCGGATATTACGGGATTTTTTCAGGTATTTGTATGCCCAGGAGATATTGGAAACGGATTTTTCTTTTATGATACCCAAGAGTAATTAGAGTCTGTCAATAAAGTAATTGAATTTTATTGACCGATTTGGATTAACTTATCAGCCTCATGCTGGGTAATTTTATTTATTTTTAAGGTATGGATGCCTTTTTACAAAACACAGCCTTATATCTTTACCGGAAATACGGCAATACCCTTTCTGATTGTGCACTGGTGTTCCCGAACCGGCGTGCAGGACTTTTTTTTACCAGGCATCTCTCCGATCTTATAGACAAACCCTTATGGCTGCCGGCGATTTTAAATATCTCCGATCTGATGCAGCAGATAAGTCCGTTGCAGCAGGCCGACCCTGTTACCCTGAATTTTGAGCTTTACAAGGTTTTCAGGTCGGTTACCAGAAGCAACGAATCCTTTGACAGGTTTTATAACTGGGGTGAGATACTACGTTCTGATTTTGATGAGATTGACAAATATATGGTCGGTGCCGGTGCTCTGTTCAGCAATGTGCGCGAACTGAAAGATATTGATGAGCAGTTTGATTTTCTGACT
>PXAP01000196.1 GCA_003567115.1 Bacteroidota bacterium | reverse complement strand
TATCTTCCCTGGCAAAAGTATCTTCCCTTGCAAAGTTCTCTTCCCTGGAAAAAATATCTGCCCTGGCACAGGTATCCGGTCAGTTGAACAGTTCCCCGCGATCTACCACTCTTACTCTGGATTCATGATTTAGCTGGCGGGTTATAGCGCTGTAGGGAGCAGCAACCACCTCATCACCCTCCTCCAGTCCATCGATTATCTCTATATAGTTATTATCCTGTATTCCTGTCTTTACTTTTCTCATTTCAAGCAGATTGTCCTGGCCCCGCACAAACACCACCTCGGTCATTGAGTTACCGGAATCCGATCCTGCAATTCCTGCCGGAGATTCCTCAGGATTTTCATTGTTAAACCCGTTACCACTGCCGGCCAGCAGCTGCGATTCGGAACGGGTTGTTACTGCCTGTATGGGAACGGCAAGGATATCCGGTCTGGTGACGGTTTGAATATCCACCGTGGCCGACATGCCCGGCAGAAAAGGGAACCGGCCCGTTGGCTCTTCCGGCATCAGGTGGCTGTAAGATTCGGGAAGGATCAGTATCTTGACATCAAAATTTGTTATCTGGTCGGTCCCCAGGTTTGCTATGTTGGCAGAATTGGCAATTTCAGTAACCACACCCCTGAAATTCTCTCCCATATATGCATCCACCTCTATTACGGCTGTATCATTATGCTTGACCCTTATTATATCGTTTTCGTTAACTTCGACCATAACCTCCATATTGCGCAGATCAGCTATTGTCAGCATCTCTGTTCCTGCCATCTGGGCGGTACCCACCACTCTCTCGCCCTGTTCCACGTTCAGTCTTGACACTGTTCCGCTCATGGGTGCGTAGATGGTTGTGCGCCGCAGGTTCTCCTCAGCCTCTTCAAGAGTGGCCAGTGCACTCTGCACAGAGTGTTCGGCCGATTGCACCGATTGATCTGCAGCCTCAACCTCGGCCATTGCTACCCGGTAGTTTGACCGGGCAGCTTCGTATTCGGACTCCGATATTGTCTGCTGCTCAAAAAGTCTTTGGTTGCGGACATAATTGTTTTCTGCCTGTTCAAACTGGGCTTCCACCTGGGCAAGGCGTGCCCTTGAATTTGCCAGTTGGGCCCTGGCTGAATTGACCGATGCCTCTGCCCTGTTGCGGACTGAGATATAGGTCTCGGGGTTGATCTTCAGCAACAGTTCGCCGGCCTCCACCTGGTTGCCCTCTTTGATATGCAGCTCAACAATTTCTCCCGGAACATCGGGACTTATTTTAACTTCGGTCTGCGGCCTGATCTTGCCGTTTGCCGTTATGGTTTCCACTATGGTACGCCGCTCTGCGTTTTCAGTAGAAACGGTTATTTCCAGGTCTTTCCCGAACCAGCCTGCCCGTTTTCCCCCGACTGCAAGTATGATCATCAGCACGGCGGCAATGATCAGATACCTCATGTTTTTCCTGGTCTTCATTTTATATTTAATATTAAGTTATTAGAACGGTTTAAAAAGCAATGATTACAGAAATAACGCTGTAAAAAAGATTTTAATACTTTAATATATGCTTATCGGATTCCCCATGTAAAACTCAAGAATATTCGAATTGAATATATACTCATATTTGGCCCTGAGAAGATCGGAGCGCGTCAATGTAAGCTGGTTTAGCGACTGGTTGAACTCCACTGTGGTGACCATACCCACCTCGAAGCGCTGCTGGGTATGACGAAAAGATTCTTCTATCGATACCAGGGCCTTTTCCGTTGCCAGGTAATTTTCATGCGAGGCCACCACATCGGTATAAGCCTGCTGTATTTCCTGGTAAAGCTGATTTTTGGTGCGCTGCATGTTGTATTCGGCATTCAGCACCCCTATCCTTGCATTGGCAATTGCAGTGTTCACCTGCCAGGAGTTGAATATCGGTATTGATATTCCCAATGCAAAGGTGGTTCTCTGGTTATTCCTTATCTGATCTTCAAAAGAAGGTTGTTCCCTGTCAGCGTGCGGCCCGGTTACAATCTCCTGGTATCCGCTTCCGTAGCTTCCCGAGAGGAAGAGTCGGGGACTGCGTTGTCCTTTGGCAATGTCCAGACCTGTTTCCGAGCTGGCAAGCTGGTGTTCGGAGAGTCTTACCTGGGGTTGGGTTTCCAGGGCTTCTTCATAGACGGGTTCGACCTGGTAAACAGGAGCGTGTACCGGTATATGGTCCAGATCGGGCACCTCAATCCTGAAGTCTTCTACCTGGGGCAGCTCAAGAAGCTGGGTAAGGGTAAGATAGGAGAGGGTAAGCCGGTTTTGTGCGTTTACCACTCCCAGGTTATCCGATGCCTCCACGGCCTGAATCTCCAGCAGGTTACCCTGGGGCAGGCTTCCTGCATCCACCAGTTTTTTGGTACGTTCTACCTGTTGCTGTGTTATACTGAGCTGTCTCCCGGCTATGTCGAGCAGCTCCTTGTTGAAAAGTATCTGAAGGTAAGCGGAGGCGATATTCAGTGAAATGTCATTTTTCAGTCTTTCCAGTTCGGCCAGGCTGGCCATAAGGTTAAGGTCATTCTGCTTAATGGTGTTTGTTATCTGGAAGCCGTTGAACAGGGTAAGCGATGTGCTGGTATTATAGCTGAACGAGCGGGTGTTCTGGTCTTCATAGATGTTTGTGCGGAAGTCCAGCGTCCGCCCGTAGTTAAAGCTTTGCTGGGTGTTGGCGTTCAGGCCGGGCAGGCGGTTCGCCCTGGACTGGAACAGGGTGTTCTCGTTAACCTGTGTGCTGAGTTCCTGCTGCCTGATCATGATATTATGCTCCAGTGCGTAATCGATACAACGTTCGAGAGACCAAATTTCCTGTGCTTCGGTTGCTGCAGGGTTCATAAGAAGCAGCATGACCGCCGGCAAAAAACCCGGAAAATATTTGCTAAGATGCATGGTTAATTATTATTTTATTTTGTTATAATTTAAACTCCGGTTTGTACCCTGAATAAAAAGATCCTTTCAGGGGAACATATACTTTTAAACTCCGGTTTGAACCTCAAATAAAAGATTTTTTCCGGGAAAAGATTTTCATTCAAATAAAAGATTTTTTCAAATCAAAATAACCTTTCCGGGGAAAAGATTCTCTCAAATCACAAAATTTCTTCAAATCACAAAGCTCTTTATAAATCAAAATAACCTTTCCGGGAAAAAAGATTTTTTCAAATCAAAATAGCCTTTCGGGGAAAAGATTCTCTCAAGTCACGAACTCCCTTCAAATCAAAAAAACTGCCCTGGTAAAATCTTCTTCCCTGCAAAATCCTGGCCTGAAAGTCAAAAACCCTGACCTGAAGGCGATTATCCTGGCCTGAAAGGAGAAAACCCTGACCTGAAGGCGATTATCCTGGCCTGAAAGGAGAAAACCCTGACTTGAAAAATAGTACCAAATATATTGATTTACGTGAATCTTTGAGTAATTATTGCATTAATTTTTGTTAAAAGGATTATTTATATTCTTTTTGCATTTAAAGTGGCGGATTGTATGAGCAAAAAGACAAAAACATATCCTTTCATCGGCGAGGTTGCCTTTGTAAAGAGCCGTCGTGCCCGCCGGCTTACCCTTTCGGTAAAGCCCTGGCGCGGCGTCAGGGTTACTCTTCCCTGGCATTCAGCCTACCGTGATGCCGAAGCCTTTTTGCTGAGGAATAAGGACTGGCTTAAGGAGAAGGTAAAGCAGTCACGCGGATACGAGCAGGACAATGCCCCTCCTATGACGGCCCCGGCGCGAAAAAACGCCGAAGATGCTGTCAGGCAGCGTGCACTTGATTATCTGCCCCGCCGCACGGCTGAGCTGGCAAAGAGGCACGGTTTCAGCTACCGCCGGGTCACCATTCGCCGCAGCCGTACCCGCTGGGGAAGTTGTTCGGCGGTGAATAATATCAATCTGAGCTTATATTTGATGAATCTGCCCGCGTATCTGATCGACTATGTGATTCTTCACGAGCTTGTACACACGGTGCACAAAAATCACTCCCCGGCTTTCTGGCAATTGCTGGACAAGCATACGGGAAATGCCAAAGCCCTTGCCGGGGAGATAAAAAAGCACCGGATCATATTGTAGAGGCAACCTCAATTTTGCCATGCTTAGCCTTTAGCGCAATTTTGCCCGGTTTGTTCTTTAGCGCAATGTTCCCATGTTGGACCTTCACCCAATGGTGGTTGCTCCGGCACATGTTGCCCGGTTTAAACTTTCAAGCAATGATGACAACCTGAGCCTTTAACTCAATGGTACCATGCTTAGCCTTTAGCGCAATGTTCCCATGTTGGACCTTCACCCAATGGTGGTTGCTCCGGCACATGTTGCCCGGGTTAGTTCATTAAAAAGGTATAAAGGGATGGTCAGCACGAATGGTTCTTTGCATTGTTAAATATCCTTTTTATTTTGCAGCAAATTTTTGCATAATTTTTACCCCGGGATTTTTAAGATTAACCTGATTTGCGGAAATTTTTTACCGGGTTTAATGTATACAGGAGCTGTGCGATACTTGCTTCAGATTTTTTAAGGAAATTTTTGCGGTATTAATGCCCCGGTTTTTTCGGGATTTGCAAAAATTGCTAGATGTGCAGGATATTTTTTACAGGAACCAAAACAATCACCAACTATGAAATTTGAAAGGCAATACACCATTCCGATAGCGGTAGCCGTTTCCAGGCTGTTGTTCTATGCCGCCATTCTTTTCGGCATCAGTGAGCTGATCTATCTTGATTCCATAACCGAAACCCGCACCGGCAAGTTCGGCGAGCACTCCTTCACCGAATGGACACAGGAGATTTTTATACTGCTCTGTTCGGTACTCTATTTTACCCTGGGGCGTTATGACCGCAACATAACCGGCTTTACCGGCATGCTCTCGGGTATGGCGTTAATGGCCTTCATAAGGGAGTACAACAATTACTTCCACACCTGGTTCAAGGGAGCGTGGCAGATGTTTGTCCTCTTCGCCCTCATACTTACCATAATCTACGTATACCACAACCGGCAGAGTCTGGTCAAACCCTTTTACGAGTACCTCAAGTTACCCGCATTCGGGGTTACCATGTCGGGTTTCGTTTCCCTTATGGTCTTTTCCAGACTTTTCGGGCGTGGGAGGATGTGGCGGAACATACTTGAGGTTGACGACCTTGGCGAGGGGCCTTTCCGCTGGGTCAAGAACGCCGCCGAGGAGGGCACCGAGCTTCTGGGCTACGCCCTGATCCTTATCGGGACACTTGAATACGCGTGGTACATCTGGGATAAAAATAAAAGGGAAAAATCCCGGTAAAAACCAGAACTGTTTAGTTGAAGTATTTCCTGTAGAACACCAGGGTTATTGCCACGCCTGTTGTGATGGCGGTATCGGCAATATTGAAAACCGGCCTGAAGAAAATAAAGGGATCGCCACCCATGAAGGGAAACCATTCCGGGTACCGGCCCTGTAAGACAGGGAAGTAGAGCATATCCACCACCCTTCCGTGCAGAAAGCTTGCGTATCCCCCTTCCGGGGGAAACCATTCTGCAGGCCTCATAAAGCTGTCGGAGAATATCATGCCGTAGAAGGCGCTGTCGATGATATTGCCAATGGCGCCGGCCAGTATCAGAGAGATACTCAGTACCAGTCCCCGCGGCGCCTCTGTGAGTATAAGATGCCGCAGGTACCATATTATTCCTGCCACCGCAAGGATGCGGAACAGGCTCAGTATGATCTTGCCGTATTCACCACCTATCTCATAGCCGAAGGCCATGCCGTTATTTTCGGTAAAATGGATCAGCACCCTGTTTCCCAGCAGAGGTATCTCCTCTCCAAGGTACATATTGGTCTTTACCCATATTTTTGATACCTGATCGGCTATCAGAACCAGCAGAATTATGATAAGTGATTTGTGAGAAATATTTAATCGCATAAAAAAATTATTCTTCCTCTTTATATGTATAAATCAGGCTAAGCAAGTTAATAATCAATTAATTATATTCCACATGTTATCTAAATAAAGTATTTCATACCTATGGAATCCTCATGAGTTATACATCGCTTTTGCAAACTTTAGTTTAGGTGGATTTCTACCTTTTGTAAAAAGTAAAATGACCGGGAGCAAGTTAAATCTCTCCCAATCATTTGCATCGGCTCAGTTATGATCAGTTAACGCTGCTT
>PXAP01000262.1 GCA_003567115.1 Bacteroidota bacterium | reverse complement strand
GTGCCACCGGCAGATCATTATCTGATGAAAGTACTGCGCTGATCACCGCCAGATCAGTTGCAGGGTCTGTAACCTTTAGACCCCCGGCAACGTTGAGAAAAACATCCTTGGCCGAGAGCCTGAACCCTGCTCTCTTTTCAAGTACGGCCAGAAGCATGCTTAGCCGCCGCAGGTCGAAGCCTGTGGATGATCGTTGCGGTGTTCCGTAGGCGGCTGTACTGATCAGGGCCTGGATCTCTATCAGGAAGGGGCGCATTCCGTCTACCATTGCCGAGATGGCCACACCGCTCATATCTTCCCGGTGACGGGTAATAAGTATTTCGGAGGGGTTATCCACTTCCCTGAGTCCGTTGGCCTGCATTTCGTAAAGTCCGATTTCAGAGGTTGAGCCATAGCGGTTCTTAAGTGAACGGAGCACCCGGTAATAATGGTTCTGGTCGCCCTCAAACTGCAGCACTACATCGACTATATGTTCCAGCACCTTGGGTCCCGCCAGTCCCCCTTCCTTTGTAATATGGCCTATAAGTAATACCGGGGTGGACGATTCCTTTGCATACCTCAGCAGTCCTGCAGCACTTTCCCTTATCTGCGAAACGCTTCCTGCAGGCGATTCGATCGAATCGGACTGGAGGGTCTGGATGGAATCTATTATGACCAGGCCGGGCTTCATATTCTGCAGATGGTTAGATATGGCTTCCAGGTTGGTCTCACATAATATGTAGCAGTTACCGCTGTCTGACTCTATACGGTCGGCACGTAATTTTATCTGTCTGCTGCTCTCCTCGCCCGAGATATACAATGTTTTGACTGAGGGCATATGCATGGCTACCTGCAATGCCAGGGTTGACTTTCCTATTCCTGGTTCTCCTCCGATAAGGATCACCGATCCGCGTACAAAACCGCCTCCCAGTATACGGTTAAACTCCCGGCTGTGTGTGTTCAGGCGCGATTCCGTTGCTGAGGTTATGCCGGTGAGCAGTTCAGGCACCGGCCTTATTTGTTCACCATGAGTGGTTTTTTTTGCTGTACCGGAGATAATTTGCTCCACATAACTGTTCCATTCGCCGCAGGAAGGGCAGCGGCCTATCCATTTAGGAGATTCAACGCCGCAGTTCTGGCAGGCAAATATTGTCTTCGTCTTTGCCATAATATTAAATATATACGGGTTTAATCCGTTACAACTTAATGGTCAATATCGTTATGTGCCAGGATTCAGGGACAGGTTCAGGTTTGATCTGTTACGATTAATGACCGGTATCCTTTTGTTCGTCCTGCAGTTTTTTCAATATTCCTGATGTGGAATATCCCTCCACGAAATCAAGTCTTGTAACCCTGCCTCCGGTTGCAGTTACAATATCGTGCCCCACTATCTCCTCCATTTTGTAATCACTGCCTTTGACAAGTATATCGGGACGGATCTGCTTTATCAGTTCCACCGGGGTTTCCTGGTCAAACAGAATAACAGCGTTTACAAAAGAGAAGGAAGCAAGCATTAATGAGCGGCTCTTCTCATCCTGCAGTGGCCGGAACGGCCCCTTGATGTTGCGCACTGAACGGTCGGTGTTGAGACCCACCACCAGCACATCGCCCAAATCTGATGCTCTGGCAAGATAATCGGCATGTCCGCGATGCAGAATATCAAAACATCCGTTTGTAAACACTATACGGTATTCTCTGAATCTCCAGAAGGCCAGCAGGCGATCAACAGATTTACCTGAAATGATCTTTGACTCTATAATTTCCAATTTGCCCATATATTTGCTTATTAGCCGGAAGAGTTGTCGAGGTTGCGGTCACGTTTTGCAGCTTTTTTCCGGGATATAAAAACCATGTACATTGAAAATGACCCAAGTATTATCATCAGCAGTGCCTGTGATTCGTGCGAAAGAGTTGCAAATACCAGTCCCTCCTGCCTTGAAATGCCGTATATACCCAGTCCCACACTCACGATCCAGTGATATGTACCTATACCACCCTGTACGGGAGCCATCATTCCCAGTCCCCCCACCACCATTATAAAAAGGGCATCTGAAGCTCCAAGCTTTGCAGTTACCGGCAATGACATGAACAGGGCCCATGTCATCAGGAAATACATCAGCCAGATAAAAATTGTATGGAGCAGAAAATGCAGGTTTTTCTTCATATATGCAACCGAGATGACTCCATCGGCGATATTCCGGACAATCTTTTTCATACGGCTGTATATCCGGTAATTACTCAACTGCGATGCAAACATTCTGTAAAAAAGTATGAATAAAATAACAACTGATATGACCAGAATATGGATGAACCAGGGAAAATCCAGCAATGCCAGCATTCTCCGGTAAAACGGTTGAAATATATAAGTATGGAGAAAATTACCGAATAATTCTGTTTTTAATAAGATCGCAGTTACTGCAGCCAGAATAAGGACAATAAGATCGCTTATCCTTTCAGTTATCACTGTGCCCAGGAGAGAGTCTGCCGGAATCCTTTCCGTCTGGTTAAGTGATCCGCAACGGGTTATTTCCCCTATCCGGGGAAGGATAAAATTAGCAAGGTATCCGGACATCAGAGCATAAAAAGTGTTTTTCGGAGAGGGTTTGTACCCCAGGGGTTCAATCAGCAGTATCCAGCGGTACGACCTGCTTATAAAGGCCAGAGTGGCCAGGAGCAGAGAAAGCAGAACCCATGGGTAACTGGCCGACATCAGTCCCCGCCACAGATTATTCAGCTGAACATCCCTGAAGGCAAGCACAAGAAAAAAAATGCCGATAGTAAGGAAAAGAAGTATCCTGAAAATTTTGATTAGGGTATATTTCATCCGGTCGGGGTAGATGAGATTTATCGTCAATGCATGATTATGACATAATCCGGCAGGCAAATACCTTAAAAGGAGTGAAAATCCATTAATCCTTCATCTGAATATTTTTTCATCCTGTTTATTTAATTTAAGCTGAAAAAATTGATTTTGTCGATTTTCCATGCTATTTGCGAATAGCTTTGCAATTTTATTAAGATGGAAAATTTTATGTTCGTTTGCATACTGCATATTCAGGTATATTTCCCGTTGTCAGGTAACAAGTTTATTTGTATCCGTATCGGGGAAGAGAAGCTTTGGCCGGAAAGAACGGGCTTCCCCGGTATCTGTCATTCCATAGGAGATGATAATGATTATATCGTCAATTGTAATTTTCCTTGCTGCCGGTCCGTTAATTCCGATCTGCCCGCTTCCTCTTTCACCTTTTATAACATAGGTGTCAAGTCGTTCTCCGTTATTGATGTTTAACACCTGCACCTTTTCATTCTCAATCAGGTCGGCCGCATCCATCAGATCCTCATCTATGGTAATGCTACCCACGTAGTTAAGGTTTGCTTCTGTTACCCTGACCCGGTGAATTTTTGATTTTAATATTTCTATCATCATAATGTCGCGAAATTAGAAAAAAAAATATTATCGATCAAGCGAACTTTGCCCACGAACACGGCAATACATCCTATTAATTTTCCTTCACCATCGCTCCAGTCAATTACAGGCTTAAGATCACTGCTGTTGACGATTTCAAAATAGTCGAGCTCCAGAAAAGGATTTTGATTAATAACCCCGGCAACCCACTGCTTTAATTCATTAACCTGTAAATCCTGTTTTTGTAAGGCTTTGCGCAGGGTCTGAATGATAAGGGCTGCATTTTTACGCTCCCGTTCATTCAGCAACATATTCCTTGAACTCATTGCCAGACCGTCGCTCTCCCTCAGGGTGGCACATGCTCTTATTTCTACCGGACTTTTGATTACGGCAGCCATTTTCCGGATGATGGCCAGTTGCTGTATATCTTTTTCGCCAAAATAAGCCCTGTCGGGTTTTATTATATCAAACAGACGGCTGACCACCCTGGCCACACCGTTAAAATGGCCGGGACGGGAGCGTCCCTCCATTATTTTGCCCAGTTTGCCAAAATCGAAAGTACGCCGGTCAGGTTCCGGATAGATAGTCTCCACATCAGGGATAAATACCATTTCACAACCCGTGCGTTCAAGTTTATGCAGATCCTGGTCAGGGTTGCGGGGGTATCTTTCAAAGTCTTCCGGATCATTGAACTGAGCGGGATTAACAAAAATAGTGACCACTGTCACGTCGTTTTCAGCCCTGCAGCAATTTACAAGCGAGAGATGCCCCGCATGAAGGGAGCCCATTGTGGGTACCAGTCCGATACATTTACCCTCTCTCCTGATTGTGGATAAATAGTTCTCCGTCTCCTCAATAGTTCTTGCAAGTATCATTTTCACAGAATAATTATTCTGCGAAGATAGTTGATATTTTATATGAATAATTCGTCATGATGGTGATTTTTCCAAAAGTGGCGATCAGCCGGTCAGGTTCTGACCCTCTACGGGTCAATATTATACTAAACCTGTTAATTCACGGGTTGGAGACTGATATGAGCAGCTTTGTGATCAATTGAGTTATTTAATATTTTTATTATCTTTGCAATTCATTAATATAGTAAATGAGGACAGGTCAATGGAAAAGAAAAAGATTCTTTACGTTTCTCAGGAGATAAGTCCTTATCTGCCTGAAACAGAAATGTCTGTTATCGGGAGGAATCTGCCGCAGGGAGTTCAGGAACGGGGACGGGAGATACGTACATTTATGCCAAGGTACGGATGTGTTAATGAAAGGAGAAATCAGCTCCACGAAGTTATACGCTTATCGGGGATGAACCTGATTATAGACGACACTGACCATCCGCTTATTATCAAGGTAGCGTCCATTCAGTGTGCAAGGATGCAGGTTTATTTTATTGACAATGAAGAT
Source organism: Bacteroidota bacterium (assembly GCA_003567115.1). Taxonomy (GTDB): domain Bacteria; phylum Bacteroidota; class Bacteroidia; order Bacteroidales; family PUMT01; genus PXAP01. The sequence continues at coordinate 18,869 of PXAP01000262.1, read as the reverse complement.
TATTTTCACCGGAAACGTACTTTTGCCGATGAGAACGGAGTCTGTTTCGAGGACAACGATGAGCGACTGATATTTTTTGCACGTGGTGTACTGGAGACTGTTAAAAAATTACGGTGGTCTCCTGATGTGGTTCATTGCCACGGATGGTTCACTTCGCTGGTGCCGCTGTATATTAATAAAATCTATGGGGATGATCCCCTTTTCCAGCAATCCAGGATAATCTATTCACTATACAATGACAGGTTCCCTGATAACCTCAACAAGGAAATCAGAAAAAAACTGATGATGGAGGGGGTAACCGAAAAGGATTTAAGTATTCTCAATTCTCCCAATTATGAGAGCCTTTCCAAACTTGCCATAAATAATTCCGATGGCATAATATACGGTTCGGAAATTATTGCTTCTTCACTTAAAGAGCATGTGATAAAGCAAAAAAAACCTGTTCTGGAACACCAGCCAGATGAAGAATACATTGATCTTTATTCGGACTTTTATGATAATATTTTAAACGGAGTTTATAATGCAGCTGAATAATAATATGAATAATGTGTTTTACAAGCGGAAATATTCACCGGCAACTTTTTTTGGAGTTGTTTTCCTTTTTGTTCTTTCTCTTTTTTTTCTCTTTACATCATGTGAGGAACACAGTTTCGTGGGACTGGAGGTGTTGCCATCTGAGGACCGTTTCGGGACAAATTCTTCAACTCACCAGGATATAAGTACCTCAACCTGGAAAAGGGATTCAATCCTGGCAATTCGATATAACCGTTCATTGCTTGGAACCGTTGAAGATCCGGTCTTCGGAAGACTTGAGTCGTCCTTTATTACCCAGGTGGGTATTCAGGATGTGGCAGATTTCGGGACAGATCCCCTGGCCGACTCACTGGTATTATATCTGCGTATTGACAACCAGTATACCGGCGCCACCGATCCGCAGGAGATCATTGTTTATGAGCTGGAGGAACATGTTGATTATGAATACTTTTATTATTCGAATACAGATCCCCGGGAGATGACCGGCAACGGAAATGAACTTACCGTGCATACCTACATGCCTGCTGAGGGTGACACTCTAATTAACATACCGATAACCGACCCGCATATTCAGGATAAACTCTTGTCTGCTCCGGATTCGGCCTTGCAGACCGTAGGGAATTTTATTTCCTATTTTAAGGGTATATACGTGACTTCAGAATTGCCTGACGGTACCGGTGACGTTTATACTATCGATTTGGATAATGTGAATTCAAAACTTTCTCTGTTTTACAATAATGCTGAGCATCGTGACACTACTTTAAGGTATGATTTCGTGATAACCGAGAGGGCCAACCGGATAAATCTTTTTGAGCATGATTTTACTGAAGCCCGCTTCTACGATATTCTGGAACAGCCTGAAACAGAAGATACTCTCTATTATATTCAAGGTGCTGCCGGTGTGATGGGGCGTTTGGATTTCAATCAACTTCATGCCTGGCGTGATTCGATGCCTGTAAGTATAAACTCAGCCCGTCTTGTTTTGCCGGTGGATGAAAAGGATCATACTGTCAGCAAATTTTCCCTCCCGCCCAGGATATCCCTGCTTGAAGAAAGAGAAGGACATCTTGTCGGTATACCGGACATGGAATTTGGTGCCCGGTATTTTGACGGCACCTATAATGCCGGAGAGGGGTACTACTCGGTAAATATTACAAGCTGGGTCCAGGATTTTATCGGCGGAAAAAGGGAGATCCCTTCGCTTTATGTCAGCGTGGTTGAATCCGGCATCAATCCCCACCGTGCGGTTATGAGGGGCGGCAGTCATCCGGTCGTGACACCAAGGCTGGAGATCAACTATGTAAAACATTGATTCAGGGCAACCCCTTACGGTTTGCCGGAGGTAGCCGGCATTTAAGAGCCCTCACCGATTCCTGATCGCTTACCCTAAGCTAAAATTACAGGGTTTACCGTTTTGTTTTACCTGTCGAGGTATTGTTTCCGGTAATAGGATTTATAGTCACCGGTAAGCACTCCCTGCATCCAGCGGTCATTTTCCAGGTACCAGTTCACCGTTTTTTCCAGCCCCTTCTCAAAGCTTACCGATGGTTTCCATCCCAGTTTGCCGGTTATTTTGGAATTATCGATAGCGTAGCGCAGATCATGCCCGGCCCGGTCTTTTACAAAGGTTATAAGTTTTTCGGATGAACCCGGCTTACGGCCCAGCTTTTTGTCCGTTATGGTGCAAATAAGCTTTACCAGGTCAATGTTTCTCCATTCGTTATTTCCTCCTACGTTATATGTTTCCCCGGTTTTCCCTTTGTGGAAGATTACATCTATGGCAGCAGCGTGATCTTCAACATAGATCCAGTCCCTTATATTTTCACCTTTTCCGTAGACAGGAATGTTCCGGTTTGCCCTGATGTTGTTAATTACCAGGGGGATCAGCTTTTCGGGAAACTGGTTGGGGCCGTAGTTATTGGAACAATTGGAGATGATAACCGGTAACTTATAGGTATGGTGCCAGGCCATTACCATATGATCGGAGCTGGCTTTTGATGCCGAATAGGGGCTGCGGGGGTCATATGCAGTCTCTTCGGTAAAGAGTCCCCTGTCTCCCAGTGAGCCGTATACCTCGTCGGTAGAAATATGGAGGAATAGCTTATCTTCCTGGATGCCAGTCCATCTGCTTCTGGCAGCATTGAGAAGATTGACCGTACCTGTTATGTTGGTATTGATAAACGGCATTGGTCCGTCGATAGACCTGTCCACGTGCGATTCGGCTGCCAGGTGTATAACCGCATCGAAACAGTAGCGGCCGAACAGTTCATCAATAAAGGCGCTGTCGGTTATATCGCCCTTTATAAAACTGTAATTCTTTTTTTGTTCTATATCTTTGAGGTTCAGGAGGTTGCCTGCATATGTAAGTTTATCCAGGTTAACAATGCTGTAATCCGGATACCTGTTAACAAACCGCCTGACCAGATGCGAACCAATAAACCCTGCTCCTCCTGTTACAAGAATGATCTTTTCCATCACTTATATTTTTTACGGTAATGCTGTTCCCATTTCCAGGCGGAAATAAGAGCCTCTTCCAGACTGCTTTCTGCTTTCCAGCCAAGTTCGCTGTTTGCAAGACTTGTGTCTGCCCAAACCTGTTCTATGTCTCCCGCCCTCCTTCCGGTAATTTTATAATTCAGGGTTAAAGAGTTGGCCCTTTCGAATGTTTTTATCACTTCGAGCACCGAGACTCCTTTTCCCGTTCCCAGGTTAAACACCTCATAGTTACTCTTGTTTCGTTTCTCCAGCAGCCGTTTTATTGCCACCACGTGTGCTTTGGCCAGATCGGTAACGTGCAGGTAATCGCGTATGCATGACCCGTCGGAAGTGTTGTAGTCGCCACCGAATACCTTAATTTCCTTGCGCATACCTATGGCTGTTTGTGTAATGAAAGGAACCAGATTATCAGGAATTCCTCCCGGTAATTCACCGATAAGGGCAGAGGGATGGGCTCCGATAGGGTTGAAATAGCGGAGTGATATTGATTTAAGGGAATTATCGGCCTTTATGCAATCGGCTATTATATCTTCAGATATCTTTTTGGTATTGCCGTAAGGGGATTCTGCCTTCTTAACCGGTGCCGATTCGGTTACCGGCAGTTTATCAGGTTGCCCGTAAACTGTGCATGATGAAGAGAATACCAGGTTGCTGACTGAACCAGTCTGCATCTCTTCAAGCAGGTTCATCAGTGATACAAGGTTGTTCCTGTAATATTTAAGTGGCTTGCCGACCGATTCTTCCACCGATTTGGAAGCTGCGAAATGAATTATGGCAGTAATATCTTTGTGCCTGTCCATAAAGCTTTTCAGCAGCGGGCCGTTGCAGATATCCATTTTTTCAAAACCCGGTCTTACGCCGGTGATCTTCTCGATTCCGTCGAGAACCTCAATATTTGAATTTGACAGGTCGTCGACTATCAGCGCCCTGAATCCTTCATTAATAAGCTCCACCACGGTATGTGAGCCTATATAGCCTGTTCCTCCCGTAACCAGTATAGTATCCATAGACTGAATTTTACGTTGATCAGCCCCTTGTATCAGAGGCTCCAGTAGCGCAAACCATCCTGTTCAATGGTAAAAAGTTTTTTGTAGATACTCTTTACATCTACCAGCAGCGCATTGGTGTTGGTCACTGCCCTGAAATAGTCAACCGGCAGATCAAGAAACTCTTTATGGTTGACTGCCACTATGACGGCATCATAGTTGCTTCCGGGGGCTTTTTTCATTTCAATGCCATATTCTTCCCTGACCTCTTCGGCAGAGGCAAGAGGGTCTACCACGTCAATATTATCAATGCCGAAAGATCTCAGTTCATTGTACACATCGGCCACCTTTGAGTTCCTGATATCGCTCACGTTCTCCTTAAAGGTCACTCCCATTATGAGGATACGGGCATCCCTTATGTCTTTGTCGAGCAATATGATCCTTTTGACCGTCTGTTTGGCCAGGTAGGCGCCCATCGAATCGTTTATAAAGCGGCCGGCATTGATTATCTGGGCATGGTATCCATATTCTTTGGCCTTATATGTGAGGTAATAGGGATCCACACCTATGCAATGCCCCCCCACCAGTCCGGGATAAAACCTGAGAAAATTCCATTTTGTTCCCGCTGCCTCCAGAACTTCCCCGGTGTTTATCTCCATTTTATTGAAGATTACTGAGAGTTCGTTCATAAAAGCGATATTTATATCACGCTGTGTGTTCTCAATTATTTTGGCTGCTTCGGCTACTTTTATTGAGCCGGCACGGTGCACTCCGGCATCAATTATCGTCTCGTAGGTTTTTGCTATGTTTTCGAGCGACTCATTATCGCACCCGGAGACTACCTTTACAATCCTTGTAAGCGTATGCTCCTTGTCTCCGGGGTTTATCCTTTCGGGGGAATACCCTGCCTTGAAGTCCTTTATAAACTTCAGTCCGCTGTGTTTTTCGAGTACAGGGATACACTCCTCCTCCGTACAGCCCGGATAGACTGTCGATTCATAAATTACGTAGTCGCCTCTCTTCAGTATTTTCCCGACTGTTTCCGATGCCTTGATCAGGGGGGTGAGATCGGGCAGTTTATGATCATCGATCGGTGTGGGCACTGCGATTATATGGAAAGCGGCCTCCCGGAGGTCTTCGGGGTTGGAGGTGAACAATATGTCGCATCCTTTAAATTCTCCCGCTTCCAGCTCACGGCTGGGGTCAATGCCCCTTTTCATCTGCTCCACACGTTCCGGTTTAATGTCAAAGCCGATCACGGGTATCTTTTTGGCAAACTCAAGTGCAATAGGAAGTCCGACGTAACCCAGTCCGATGAGAGATATCTTTTTCTGTTTATTGATAAGTTGTTCGTACATCATAATATAAGAAGTTATTATTGTCTGTCAATCGGTTATCAGTAATACTTTTCTATCTTATTAAGATAGGGGTGATATTCTCCCCTGAGTCCTATGGGGTTTGAGTTTCTTATGGTATAAACTGTTTCGATCGACTGCCTTGCCTCTTCCAGTCCAAACCCTTTTCCTGCGAGTATATTTCTGTAGGTTTCGGTATGCAGGTCGGTGAAGCCTTCGCTGAATTCAATCTCTTCGCCGTCAATGCTGATTGAACGGTATGTGCGCTGGTTGCGTTTTTTTACTGTTTCAGGCAGATCTTTATAGTCCAGGCTGAGGATCCACCTGACCCTGGCCTTTTCAAGTCGCAGATACCCTGCAGCACGCTTTTGACCGGAGAGGTGAACGATATTTTCTTTTACCGGACCGAATATCCAGGTGAGCATATCGAAAAAGTGAACCCCGATGTTTGTCGCCACCCCACCCGATTTATGTATATCTCCTTTCCATGAGATATGGTACCAGTTACCACGGCTGGTTATGTATGAGAGGTCTATATCGTGAATTTTATCTGCCGGTTCCTTTCTTATTTTTTCCCGGAGTGCAATTATTGAGGGGTGAAGTCTCAGTTGGAGGATATTGTAAATTTTCTTTCCGGTTTCCTTTTCTATCTCGGCCAGTGCATCCAGGTTCCATGGATTAAGCACCAGGGGCTTTTCACATATGGCATCGGCTCCCTGGCGCATGGCAAAGCGTATATGCGAATCATGCAGATAGTTGGGAGAGCAGATACTCACATAATCTATCCTGGTGCCGACCCTTTTCAGTTTGTCTATATGGCGGTCGAATCTTTCAAATTCCACAAAAAAGTCCGCTTCGGGGAAGTAACTGTCGATAATGCCCACGCTGTCGAACGGGTCAAGGGCGGCAAGCAGCAGATTGCCAGTTTCCTTTATTGCCTGCAGATGGCGGACGGCAATATATCCGGAAACACCTATAAGGGCAAAATTATGCGGTTTATGAGACATATTTTTAAATTTTGTATCATCATTTTGCTGGTTACATCAGGGGAATTACACCCCCGGAGCTCTGTTTTTTATCATCTCAGATCCCGGAACAGTTCATTATGAAGATGAATCAGCCACCGGCTTTACAGTCAGGCCTTAACCGGAGATTATTAAATTTTTCCTGATGTTGCTTCTTTCTCCTGTATCTGGGTTTTATTGTGGCAGTGAACATTTATGTTATTTTACTGACCTGATCATTTTCCAGCCTGTACATCTCTTTGCTTTCGGAGCATACGGCAATGCCGTCATCTCCGAACTTCAGCCTGTGACCGTACTCGCTCATCCAGCCTCGCTGCCGTGCAGGATTGCCTGTCATCAGGGCATAGGCCTTTACCTCTCTGGTTATCACCGCCCCCGCACCGATGAAGGCATACGGCCCGATATTATTCCCGCATATTATGGTGGCGTTGGCACCTATGCTTGCCCCTTTTTCCACTATGGTTTTTACATACTGATCTTTTCTTGCAATTGCGCTGCGGGGATTGATAATATTGGTAAATACCATGGAAGGGCCGAGGAAGACATCATCTTTACAAATCACCCCGGTATATACAGAGACATTGTTCTGCACCTTCACATTATTACCAAGCTCCACACCGGGAGAAACAACAACGTTCTGTCCCAGGCTGCAGTTCTCACCTATTATACAATCAGGCATTATATGGGAAAAATGCCATATACGTGTGCCGGCTCCTATGGTGCACCCCGTATCAATAACTGCAGTTGGATGAGCCTGGTAACCTTTATCCTGTGCACTCATATTATGCTTTTTTAAAATATTCCCTTACGGCATTGCAGATATACTGAAGCTGTTCATTTGAAAGCTCGGTATGCATTGGCAGGGAAAGAACCGAACCGGTAAGTGCTTCGGAAACGGGGAAGTCTCCCTTTTTATATCCGTACTTTGAGTATCCCTTTTGCAGGTGCAGGGGTACGGGATAGTATATCATTGTCGGAATGCCGCGTTTTTTAAGAAATTTGCACAGGGGGTCCCTGTCCTGAGCCGTTGTTTTCAGGGTATAGGCATGGAATATGTGAGTGGATTGCTTCATGCGTTTTGGCACAGTAAGCTGTTCAATCCCTTCCAGCTCCTTATCATAATAACCCGCTGCCTTAACCCTTGACTGGTTATACCGGTCCAGGTACTTCAGCTTCACATTGAGGATTGCTGCCTGCAGGGCATCCAGCCTTGAATTTACTCCTATTCTCTCATGGTAATACTTAACCGCTGAGCCGTGCTGTGCGATGGATTGCATTTTTTCAGCAAGTTCAGGGATGCTGGTCAGCATGGCCCCGCCATCGCCGAAGCATCCCAGGTTTTTGGAAGGGTAAAAGCTTGTACAGCCTATATGTCCCATTGCACAGGCCTTCTTTACCAGTCCGTCAGAAAAGGTATATTCGCTCCCCATTGCCTGGGCTGCATCTTCAATCACATAAAGGTTGTGCCTGTCTGCAATGTCCGTTATAGCATCCATATTGGCGCATTGTCCGAAGAGGTGGACCGGAAGGATAGCTTTGGTTTTTTTTGTTATTTGCTTTTCAATCTCTGCAGGATCGATGTTGAAACAGCAGGGAGAGATATCGGCAAACACCGGTTTGAGTCCGAGCAGCGCGATGGCTTCTGCCGTGGCAATAAAGGTAAAGGGGGTGGTTATTATCTCGTCGCCCTCTTTCAGGTTAAGCGACATGAGTGCTATCTGCAGGGCATCGGTACCGTTGCCGCAGGTTATGGCATGGCTTACGTTCAGGTAAGTTTCCAGGTTTTTGCCGAAAGCTTTAACTTCGGGTCCGTTGATAAAGGCGGCCGAAGTGATGACATTGCTAATTGCAGCGTCAATTTCACTTCTGATCTTGTTGTACTGGCCGGTAAGGTCGACCATCTGTATTTTTTCCATGATAATGTAACCGGTTATTTTTCAGCAGTCAGCAAAGTTAAAAAAAAATGATGCAAGTTGGGACATATCATGAAATAATTATTTACTTTTGTATTAAATAAATAACATAGCAGTTATCATACTGGTCATCATTTAATCTGCAGGACTTTGGAACTGGTAAAACATATACGAGATCTGTTATATCATCATGACTGCGTGGTTGTTCCGGGCTTCGGAGGTTTTGTGACCAATGAACGATCGGCCAGGATTGACCGGGCTGCCAACAGTTTTCATCCCCCTTGCAGGGAGGTTGGGTTCAATGCCAGGCTGGATCATAATGATGGCTTGCTTATCAGTTACCTTTCTGCCAGATTATCAATGAATTATGTTGATGCAAAAAAGCTGGTCGAATCTTTTTCAGCCAGGGTGCAGGGCAGACTCCTTGAAGGAAGTATGGTTCATTTTGAGGGGATAGGGCAGTTTTCGGTGGACAGGCATGGGAATATGCAGTTTGATCCCGACCCTGCCTCCAATTTCCTTACCGATGCCTATGGCCTTTCTTTTTTCCGTTATCCTCCGCTTCATGCCGGGGAGGCAGGCCTTAAGGCGAGAATAAAAGCCGGAGATACCGAAAGTGTCAGGATGCCCGGAAGTGTCAGGAGACTGCTTCGTTACGCAGCAGTCGGCATACCGCTTATTGCTGCACTCAGCTGGGGGGCAATGAATACAAATTTTATCAGGGAGTTCAGTTTTGATATCTCTTCCCTGAATCCGTTTGCCGCTGTTGTTGATTCGGAGATAAGAGAATTGCCGGTTGTTGATGAAAAGAAGGATCCTCCGCCTGCTTCAGTTGCAGATGCCCTTGAGGATATGACCGGCATGCGCAGGGCTCTTATGTATGAGGAATTAACTGATGCCGGCGAGCTTTCGGGACCGGCGGCAGGTGATGCAGCAGATGGGGAAGAGGCTGTTGCAGAACCTGTAACTCCCAGGAGGCACCATATTATTGCCGGCAGCTTCAGCAGCATGCAGAATGCCGGGTTATTCAAAGAAAGGATGGAACAGGAAGGATACAGCTGCCAGGTCATCGAATCTGAAAATGAACTTTACCGCGTATCCCTTTTCTCCAGTGAAAATTCAGGTGAAGCCCTGCAAGTGCTCCGCAGGGTCAGGGCGCAGCCGGGCACATCCGATGCCTGGATGCTCAGCCGGTAAACCTTTTTATTATTTTACTACCGATCCGTTGGCGATTTTTTCGCCGGGAGAAACAAAAACCAGTTTTCCCTCAGCATCTTCTGCCATAAGTATCATGCCCTGCGATTCAATTCCCCTGATCTTCCTTGGCTCCAGGTTGACAAGGACCGACACCTGTCTGCCGGCAAGGGTCAGGGGATCGAAATGCTCTGCTATACCCGAAACCACGGTGCGGCTATCCAGACCTGTATCAATGGTCAGTTTCAGCAGTTTTTTGGCTTTTGCCACCTTTTCAGCTTTGGTGATGGTACCGATGCGTATGTCCAGTACAGAGAAGTCCTCGTAGCTTATATTCTTTTTCACGGGCAGCAGTCCGGCAGAAACTTTTTCATTCATTTTCCTGATGGCAATGAGTTTGTTAAGCTGCCTGTCTATCTCCTGGTCGGTTATTTTTGCAAAAAGGAGTTCGCCCTTTCCAATGACATGCCGGGGCGGGATAAGTTCCCTGTCGCCTGCCCGGTCCCACGGGATGCCGGAAATATTGAGGAACTGTTTCAGCCTGCCGGCTGAGTGGGGCAGGAAGGGCTCGGTGATTACGCTCAGCGATGCACAGATCTGCAGGGCAATGTTCAGGATGGTCTGTACCCTGTTGGGATCGGTTTTGAATATTATCCAGGGTTCGGTATCGGCCAGGTACTTGTTTCCCAGCCGCGCCAGGTTCATGGCCTCCTTCAGGGCATCCCTGAAGCGGAACTGATCAAGGCTGTTTTCAAGGTTTTGACGTATCTTTGGCATTTCCTCCAGCACCTTCAGATCATATTCATTCATTTCACCGCGTTCAGGAACGTTACCTTCAAAGTAGTTGTTGGTGAGAACAATTGCCCGGTTCACAAAATTACCGTAAATGGCAACCAGCTCATTGTTATTGCGTGTTTGGAAATCTTTCCAGGTGAAGTCGCTGTCTTTTGTTTCAGGGGCGTTTGCGCAAAGTACGTATCTCAGCACATCCTGTTTGCCCGGGAACTCCTCGAGATATTCATGCAGCCAGACCGCCCAGTTGCGGGAGGTTGAGATTTTGTTATTTTCAAGGTTCATAAATTCATTGGCAGGCACATTATCGGGCAGTATATAGCTCCCCCCGGCGTGAAGCACAGAGGGGAAGACGATACAGTGGAATACTATGTTGTCTTTTCCGATAAAATGTATCATCCTGGTGCCGGGGTCTTTCCAGTAATTTTCCCAGTCGGGGGTAAGCTCTTTTGTTGCCGAGATATATCCTATGGGAGCATCGAACCATACATATAGTACTTTACCTGTGGCATTTTCAAGGGGGACGGGCACCCCCCAGTCCAGATCCCTGCTCACTGCCCTGGGCTGGAGCCCCTGGTCCAGCCATGATTTGCACTGTCCGTATACATTTGCTTTCCACTCCTTTTTTTTATCCTCTATCCATTTCTTCAAAAAGGGTGCATACTTGTCCAGAGGCAGAAACCAGTGCCTGGTATCTCTCATAACGGGTGTTGAGCCGCTGATGGTGGAGCGGGGGTTTATAAGGTCGGTTGCGTTGAGTGATGTGCCGCACTTCTCACACTGGTCGCCGTAGGCACTCTCATTGCTGCAATGGGGACAGGTTCCCTGTATGTAGCGGTCGGCCAGAAAATGCTGCGCCTCTTCATCATAGTACTGGGGTGTGGTTTTTTCAATAAACTCACCTTTGTCATAAAGTTTTTTAAATATCTCCGAAGCTGTTTCATAATGCGTTGCGTTGGAGGTACGGGAATAGATATCGAACGAGATGCCGAATTTTTCAAAGGAGGTTTTATTCAATTCATGATACCGGTCCACTACCTGCCGGGGAGTCAGACCTTCCTGCCTGGCTTTTATGGTGATGGGCACTCCGTGTTCATCGGAGCCGCAGACGTGGATCACCTCTTTTCCGCGAAGGCGCAGGTAGCGGGTATAAATGTCCGATGGTACATAGACTCCCGCCAGGTGGCCAATATGAATAGGGCCGTTGGCATAGGGAAGGGCCGAAGTGATGAGGTGTCTCCTGAATTTCTTCATTACTGGCTGTTTGGTTTTTTGAAATTAAATTGCCCGGACTCCTCAAATGACCAGTTAGGGGGCGGCATGCCGCCGGCGCTGACAGATCGTTTTACCGGATGCACAAAAATAGTTTTTTTAGCCATAGACCGCAAACCGGAGGGGTAATAATTTTCCAAAAGCATACAGGATTGCGGTTTGCAAAAACAGATAATGTACTTTTTACGGTATCAGCTGAGCAGCCGGCATATTCATGCAGGCTTTCGCCGGTTGGGTAATATCCGGGAATCGTATTAAATTTGCATATCCAGGCAATTTATGATGATCTATCCTGAAAGTTTTGACCATAAGACAGGTTTTACCACCATACGCTCCATGGTGGAAGAGCTTTGCATCAGCAATCCCGGCAGGGAGCATGCCGGCAAGATGAGGTTTCTGACCGACTTTGAAGATATAGACCTGCGGTTGCGGCAGACCGGTGAGTTTAGCCATATACTTTTTTTTGGAGGTGATTTTCCGCTGGGGCATATTGCCGATGCCACCCCGGGACTTAAAAAGCTGAGGGCAGAGGGCACCTTTATGGAGGCGGGAGAGCTTTGGGATCTGCAACGGTCGCTCGACACGGCAAGGGCGATTATAAACTGGTTCAGGGGCAGAAATGCGGAACAGTACCCCCTTCTGACTGAACTGTCGGCCATATCGCCAGTGCCGCCATTTGTAAGAGACAGGCTTTCTGCTCTGCTTGCCAGGGATGGGAGCATAAAGGACAACGCCTCGCCGGAGCTGCTTGGTATAAGGCGAAATATTGCCGGCAGGAAGGGATCGGTCTCCAAGCGAATTCAGTCGATAATGAAAAAGGCTCACAGTGAAGGGCTGGCTGAACCGGATGCCGGAGTGGCAGTAAGGGACGGCAGGCTGGTGATACCCGTTAACGCCTCCATGAAGCGGAGAATCAAAGGTTTTGTACACGACGAGTCGGCCAGCGGGAAGACCGCTTATATAGAGCCGGCCGAGGTGGTGGAGCTGAACAACGAGATAAGGGAGCTGGAGTATGCCGAGCGCAGGGAGGTCAACAGGATACTCAGGGATTTTGCAGATGCCCTGCGCCCCTACCTGGACGAGCTGCTTGGGGTGTTCAGGTATCTCGGACTTATTGACTTCATAAGGGCCAAGGCACTGTTTGCCAAAAAGGTGGGAGGAATTAAACCGGTACTTCGCAGGGAGTCTGTTTTGAAATGGAAACAGGCCCTGCACCCTTTGCTCTGGCTTGCGCTTTCCCGCGAAAAAAGGGAGACCGTGCCGCTCGATATTGAACTGGACGGTGAGGACCGCATTCTGGTTATAAGCGGGCCAAATGCCGGAGGCAAGTCGGTGTGTCTGCAGACGGTGGGGCTGCTGCAGTACATGCTTCAGTGCGGCATGCTGGTGCCCATGTCGGAGAATTCGGAGGCGGGCATCTTTGAGGGCATCTTTATCGACATAGGTGATGAGCAGAGTATAGAGAATGACCTCAGTACTTACAGCTCCCACCTGGTGAACATGAAATATTTCATCCGCGAAAGCGGTCCCCGGACGATGGTACTTATCGACGAGTTTGGCGCCGGTACCGAACCGATGATCGGGGGTGCCATTGCCGAGGCAATTCTGGAGGAGCTCAACCGCAGGGGCACCCGGGGGATAATAACCACCCACTATACCAACCTGAAGCACTTTGCAGCGTCAACAAGTGGAATAATCAACGGTGCGATGATGTTCGACACCGGCGGTATGGAACCGCTCTTCAGGCTGGAGACAGGCAAGCCGGGAAGCTCTTTCGCCTTTGAGATAGCGCGAAAGACAGGGATATCGGAGGATATACTGCAATCGGCGTCGGACAGGGTGGGTGAAAAGCATATTAACTTCGACAGGCACCTGAAGGATATCATAAGGGATAAGCATTACTGGGACAGGAAGCGAAGGAGTATACGTCAGCTGGAGAAGAAGCTGGAGAATGAACTGGAGCGGTATGAGAGGCAGCTGGAAGAGGCCCGTTCCGAAAGGAAGGAGATCGTGGCTAAGGCCAGGGAAGAGGCAAAGACCCTGCTTGACACGGTTAACAAGAGGATTGAGAACACGATCAGGGAGATAAAGGAGGCCCGGGCCGAAAAGGAGAGGACAAAAGCTGCACGGGGGAATCTGGAGGAGTTAAAGGACAAGGTTGAAAAGGGTGAAGGTGCCGGAGGAGAAGCGGCTGTGGAGCGAAAAATGAAGAGGGTCAGGGCTGAAAAGGAGAGGATCAGGAAGAGGAAGGAGAGTGAGGAGGGCGTGTCTCCGGTCCCCGGAGGTGAAGGAGAAAAAAAGACGAAGGAAGACGGGATTATCAGAACAGGCGATTATGTAAGGGTTGCCGGGCGCGATGTTGCCGGTGAGGTGATCGATGTTAGCGGCAAAAATATTGTGGTGGCTTTCGGCAACATGATAACCACTGTAAAGGAGAGCAGGCTGGAAAAACTGAGCCGGGGAGAGGCCGGGAAGATACAGAAAGGCGCGGGGTCCGGGGTCAGTGCAGCCGGTGGTGCGGGTGGTTCGACCCTTCAGCGTATAAGGGACAGGAAGCTCAGTTTCAGGTCGGAGAGGGATGTCCGGGGCATGCGGGCTGATGAAGCGCTCGATGTGGTGAGCAGGCTGATCGATGATGCGCTTATGGTGGGGGCTGCCGAGGTGAAGATACTTCACGGCAAGGGAAACGGCATACTTCGGCAGATCATACGCGATTACCTTGCAACCGTTCCGCCGGTGCGATCTTTCAAAGATGAAGATATCAGGTTCGGAGGCCCGGGCATCACCGTTGTGGAGCTGGAGGGTTAGTCCGATCTGCCGGATGGTTGTTTTGTCAGGTTAGAATAACCGGAGGATCCGGTATAATCATAAATTATAAGGGTTTTTTAGTTTAATATAAAAACCAGGTCAATGATCAAACTTGCCCTTCTCTCCCCTGTAGCATGGCGTACCCCGCCCAGGCATTACGGACCCTGGGAGCAGGTGGCATGGAATATTGCCAGCGGCGTGGCGGCACTGGGAGTGGATGTGACACTTTATGCAACCGGCGACTCCGGGAACCCCGGGAAGCTTGAATATATAATTGAAAAAGGCTACGAGGAGGATAAAACGGCCGATGCCAAGGTGGCCGAGTGCATGCATATATCCTGTTTGATGGAGAGGGCCGGGGAATATGACCTTATCCACAATAATTTCGATTTTTTGCCGCTGGCCTGGTCGCGTCTGGTCACCACACCGATAGTGACCACTATCCACGGCTTCTCGTCGCCGAAGATAATTCCCGTTTACAGGAGGTATAACGACAGGGTTCATTACGTTTCAATAAGCAACTCCGACCGAAGCAGCGAGCTTGAATACATTGCAACCGTTTACAACGGTATTGATCCGTCGCAGTTCACCTTCAGGGAGGACCATGGCGATTACCTGCTGTTCTTCGGCCGCATCCACCACGACAAGGGCGCTTACGAGGCGATTCAGATAGCCCGGCTGGCAAAGATGAAGCTGTTGATTGCAGGCATTGTACAGGATGAACCCTATTTCAGGGAGAAGGTAGAGCCGTACATTGACGGCGACCGGGTTGTTTACCTTGGCAGTGCGGGCCCTGAAAAGAGGGATGCACTGCTTGGGGGTGCTCTGGCCCTTTTGCATCCGGTCAATTTCGAGGAGCCGTTCGGACTGAGTGTGGCGGAGGCTATGTTTTGCGGTACCCCGGTAATAGCGTTCAACCGCGGGTCGATGCCCGAGCTGATCAGCCATGGCAGAACGGGATTCCTTGCCGGCTCTGTTGAGGAGGCTGCCAGGCTGGTCGGGCATACAGGTGAATTGTACCGGCACCATTGCAGGGAGAGGGCAATGGCAAATTTCAGCCTTGAGCGGATGGCAGCCGGTTACCTGGATGTTTACCAGAAGATCCTGGGGTAAAAGCCCGGCATAAACGCATCCGTCCCGGATACCCGGTGCGGATGCTTTTATGCAGCAGGGATATACCGGTGAATTTTGGAGGTTGGCAGCATATGGTTGCTGCAAGTTTGCTGCACAGCAGAAGTGTTCAGGACTTCAGTTCGGCGAGCAGTTCGTTCATGTTAACCGAGGCAAACCCGGCGCCCGTATCGGAAAGCCCGTACGGGATGATCAGTTCATTGTTGTGTATCATTGCCCCGCAGGAATATACCACATTGGGAACATAGCCTTCCCTTTCTTCATCATTTGGTATAATAAGGGGGTCATTGAGGCGGCCGATTACCCTGGTAGGATCATCCAGGTCGAGCAGGGTGGCGCTCAGGCCATACTGGCGTACCGGTCCCACTGCATGGGTAATGACCAGCCAGCCTTCTGATGTTTCTATCGGCGAGCCGCAGTTACCTATCTGGATAAATTCCCAGAAGTGTTTGGGAGCCTGGAGCAGGACAGGTTCGTCCCAGAGGTTTATTTTATCAGAAAAGCCAATGAAGGTATTTATTCCGTCTATTCTGGAAAGCATTGCATATTTGCCGTTTATTTTCCTGGGGAACAGGGCAAGATTTTTATTCTGGGCTCCCTGTCCGTGAAGAGGCTTTACGGTGAAGTGGCAGAAGTCGCGTGTCCATAGAAGTTTGGGAAGTATGGTATTTCCGTCATAGGCGGTATAGGTGGCATAATAATCTGTCTGACCGTTGTCACCGGTAAATTTTACAAAACGGGCATCTTCAATTCCTTTTCTTTCCGTATAGGAAACCGGAAAGATAACCCTCTCGGAGATATGGGTGTCTCTTGAGAATCTGACTTCATAATGTGAATCTGCAAGCCAGATAATTTCTTCTATAGCCTGTTGCTTTTCGGCCGATTTGTTGTTTTCTTCGCGGGTTTGTTTTATCGCTGCAAGCAATTCACCATATATGAATTCATCGCCGAGCCGGTTCATTACATTTTCGATTATATCGTCCGGCAGGCTCATCTCCCTGAGCTTACTGGCAAAAGAGCTTTTAATATATGTATATCTTTTAATCATTTCTGCTTCTTCAATATAACGGTCAGATTTTTCAAAATGCATATCCCCCTCACTGTCTATAATGCCGGAGTGGAATACAATGGATGAAATATGGCCTTCTCCCGTAGCCCGAAAGCTCACTATTATTCTTATGCTTCCCTTTTCCAGTCCGGTCTGATCGGGTGATTCCACCATTGAAGGGTTAAAAAATGCTGCCGATTCAATGGAATACTCCAGTGAAAAAAATGAACCGAGCAGCAGCTTTTTTTCTTCTGAAAGACCTGTGAGGGGAATTTTAAGTGAATCCATCTGCGATTTAACCCTTGAATAGTGGGTATTAAACACATTGGTAATATTTCTGTGCCTTCTGCAAAACTCTCTTAGCGTGTGCATCAGGGCAGATTCTGCATCTTCTTCCGGCATAGCCAGAACCCGCTCAACCAAAGCAATAGTCCGGTCTATGCCATTGTCAAAATAGCGGATTATCACCCTGCGGGGATCGGGCATAAACCGGTTTTCTTTTCTGTTGACGGGGATTCTCATATGGAAAGGATTTAGTGGGTTATAATGTTAACAAATGTAGAAAAAGACTTCTCATGCAGCAACGCCGGGAATTATCTTTTTATACACAAGATATGAACCGGCACAGCAGCATCAAAACACTCTCCCTCCGTCAGGAGGTCAATAATGCAATGCTGATTTTTTGCATAATGATAATGCAATCCGGACTGTACAAATAAAAAATATATTATTTTAGCAATAAATATATCCCTTCAGGATGATATTTAATTACAGATAAATAACGGTGGATTTTTATGTGGTTTATTCTTTTTTCCATATTATACTGGATTTTTATCGTTTTATCGTGCATTGTAATTTTTATCGGGGCGGTTATTTTGTGGGTTTTTACATTTCCTTTTGACAGGAGGCTCTGGCTGCAGCACCGTTATTCATGCTTTTGGGGTTCTCTCTATTTGTGGCTTAATCCATTCTGGAGAATACAGGTTGAGGGCAGGGAGAAGATTGATCCTTCGCAGGTTTATGTTGCGGTTTCCAATCACCAGTCCATGCTCGACATTATCGTTATACATTACCTGTTTTTCCATTTTAAATGGGTGTCAAAAAGGGAGAATCTTTATATCCCGTTTGTCGGGTGGAATATGATGCTCAACCGGTATGTTGTTCTGGACCGTGCCAGCAGGAAAAGTTTTGCCAAAATGATGCGTGATTGCCGCCGTCATATCGAACAGGGAAGTTCGATAATGATCTTTCCCGAAGGTACACGCTCAGCAGATGGTAATCCCGGCAAATTCAAGGAAGGGGCTTTCAGGCTCGCGCTGCAGATGGAATGTCCCGTATTGCCGATAATACTCGATGGTACCGGCAGGGCACTGCCCAGGAAAGGATTTGTAATCCGGGAAAAAACCACCATAAATGTTAAGGTTCTGAACCCTCTGATGCCCGATGAGTTCAGGGATATGGATTCCCGGGAGTTAACCGATAAAGTGCGCGGTATCATGGAGTCGGCCCTGGCGGAAATGAGACGGACGGGGTAAAATTACAGGTTTACTGTTAAACGGGTTACTCTTGCCTGGTAACCGATAAAGTTATAGAGAAGTTGTAGTATGCCGGATACTGTTCTTAATTTTTATAAAAAAAAGCATGCCGGGTATTCAGATCAATTAAAGAAGATTAAACGCAGACAGCGTATTTTTGTTTTTCTGAGGCTGGCACTGTTCTTTCTGATGGTCTTTCTGCCCCTGGTTTTTTTCAGTGAGAATCTTTTGCTCGCGATCGTGATCTTTATTCTGCTGCTTACATCATTTTTGTTTCTGGTAAAAAGACACACAGCCATTGAGAAACAGAGCAGATATATATCATGTCTGATTCAGATCAATCTGCAGGAGATAGAGGCGCTCAGGGGCAACCTAAGATCCTTTGATGAAGGAACTGATTATATTGATCCTCATCATCAGTATTCATACGATCTTGATATTTTCGGCCCCGATTCCCTGTTTCATTACATAAACCGCTGCAGCACCCTTTCGGGGAAAGATACCCTGGCAACAATGCTGCTTAAACCTGCCGGCGGAGCCTCAGAAATAACCCGGCGGCAGAAAACTTTCAGGGAGCTGGGCAAAAAGCCCGGTTTCTGCCAGCATTTTCTTGCCACCGGCAGGGTATACAAAGAGGAGTGGGGGGACCATGTCAGCATTCTGAAGTACATTAACTCACCTTCAGGTTTTACCAGAAATTATCCTCTGATGCTGGCATCAAAGCTACTGCCTGTTTTGACTTTGGGGATGCTTGTTGTTATGATTGCAGTCATTGTTCCC
>PXAP01000325.1 GCA_003567115.1 Bacteroidota bacterium | reverse complement strand
TCAATAAAAAGATTGTCGTCATGATCGATAATTCCTTCAAAGGATTGTTCGGCAACTTTGAAACGATCTGTTTCCATGTATGATATGCCCGAATAAAAACTGGAGGTGGTATTTTCCCTGTCGCTGGCAAGAATGGTCTCAAAAAGCAGGAGTGCCGCCTGGAAGTCCCTTTGCTCGTACTTCTGCATTGCTGCTACAAGCAGATCAGCAACCTGAGAATTGCTGGAACGAATGTTCATCAGACCATCATATGGTTCGTAGTACGTCTGAAAAAGAGTGTCTGCAGGTATGGTTCTGTGTGTATAAAGATAGATGCCGGTGCCTATTATTATAAGTGCAGCGAGTGAGGCAACAGCAACACGTACGGAGGCAGGTATTTTTAACCTTTTTTGCCGGTTACGCACTTTAGCCTGTTTTACCGGCTTATCCTTCCCGAACAGGCTGCTGATCTGTGCACGGAATGCCAGAGTTTCTTCATTCAGAATGGCTTTACCAATCTCCCTTTGCAATTCCACCTCTTCTGCGAGAGAATGATTAATTTTCATCTCTTGATTGAACCATTTTAGTTCATCCTGCTCCATGGTTTCGTTCAGGTATCTTTCAATGAAACCTGAATAATCGATTTGATTGCTCATGATATTATTATTTATTATGGAATTATTTATTAATTTTAACGAACTGCTTTGCTTGATTTTTGGTTTTGTTTTTTAACATCAGTTTATAATTTTCCCCTGTTTTATGAAATTATCTCAGTAATTCCGGTGGCATCTGAACCGGCTTACAGCAATGATAACCGAATCGCCATAATAATAACAGGATCATCAACACCAACGTTATCAACTTCAACACAATCAATACTATCACATTATGAGTACCATAAGTACCGGTTAAGTTCCAGGTTCAATTTGCATGCACAGACCTGTCTTTAATTTCAGGTTTATTTCATTTCCGGTCACCTTGCTCAAAACAAGTTATTAGCATTTTTAAAATTCATCTGCCGCGTTTTCTTACCAATTGGTAAATCGTCCGGGACCACAAATATCGTTGTACCTTTTCACGCGCCTGAATTTTGCCCGGCAGCCGGATTATATCCGGCATATAGCTATCATATGTCTCCGGGGCAATTTATACTTTCACACTTAAAAATCCCTAAGATGTTTATACCTGCATATCTTTTCTTGTGTAGCAGGCTGAGAGCTGCTCTGGCTATCCGGCACAGTTCCCTGCGAATTCATGGGAACTGGCTGTTAACCCCGGATTTAAAGAACTGTAATTCAATTTCAGATACTATTTCCCCGGGGTTGATTTCAAGCTAATCATTATCTTCAGATCTCAAAAGAATATCCTCATCAATCGGCGTTGTTCCTCCGCCGTTGCTTCCTCCGCGGATGGAGTTCATTTCATGTTTGTTCAACAGGTTATCTGATTCCATTAAAAAGCTGATAAAATTTTCCTGGGTTTTCATGATGATATTGTTTTAGGGTTAGTTTTATATGTTTTAAGATTGATTGTCTGTTACTATGAGGTACATAAACCGGAAAAATGTGACAATGCCTTAAAAATAGTTTTCAGATAATTTTAAAATAATGGCATATGTAATCAACACATTTTTAAAACTTTAAAAAAATTGAAAATTTTTTAATAATTTTTTGCCCGGTGCAGGAGTTTCCATGAAATATTCTGTATAATAGCCGGTATTATGGGATAATTCCCTGGAATTTTTATATTTACCAAATAAATAATAACTTGGCAGTTGAGCATATGAAACGAGCCATGTTTAAAATTTTAGCATAAACGAGCATGTTTAAGCATGGCGGGTTTGACCTTCGGTCGATCTCACATGCAAGTTATTGGCTCTTATAGCAATATTTATTGGATGTGACATTCATCGGAATTGAAAAACCGGGTTTTCCGGATTGTTACCCGGTAACATAAGACAGAAGTAATATTATAAACAGATGAAACCCCCATGAGCTAAAGCACACAAAAAGATATGTATAAAGCATGGGGGTTCCATGGATTGAAAAGCAGAATATCCTAATCATGAATTCGTAAAACATTGTTAAGTAAATTGCTAACTCTACTTTATACGAATGAAATATGTCATTATAATACTGCTTGTTTTTCCTCCGGGGATTGCTGAAATCAGTGCAGCAGCAATTAATTTTAAAAATACCCGGCAGGAGAGCCCGGTTGATTCCGGCCGTTATTACAATGATCTTGGAGTTGCCAGTTACCTGGCCGGTGATTTTGGGCGGGCCGGAACTTTATTTAAAAGATCACTTGAAATAGAAAAGCAGGAGCAGGGCTCACTGACCGGCGACATGGCCAGTACCTATTCCAATCTTGGAGCTTTAAGCCGCAGACTGAATAACATTGATGAGGCAATTCAGTATTATGATACAGCTGCTTTTATCTTTCTTGATCACCACGGACCTGATTATTCACCTCTGGGGGCCGTTTATCAGAATCACGGTAATATATTGAGGGATAAAAGGGATATCAGCACTGCACTATCCTATTATAACAATGCACTGCGTATCTTTCTGAAAAATAACAGGGAAGAGTGGGCTGCCACCCTTTACAACAACATGGGTATTGCTTATGAGAGGAGCGGGGACTATGATCGGGCAAAGGAGTTCTTTTATAATTGCATAGATATACGAAAGAAGACAGATCCTCCTCTGATTGCGATTCCGGCAGGAAATCTTGCCAATTGTTACAGGGAAACAGGAGATATTGAAATGGCCGGTAAGTATTACCGCATGGCATTGGATATCATCTCGGAAAACTGGGGCAGGAATCATCCTTATCTTGCAACCAATCTGATGAATTACGGAAATTTTCTGATCACCAATGCCGGTGAGTTTGAGCGGGGTTATGAGATGCTGCTGAGAGCCCTGGAAATCTACCGGACAGTCTACGGAAACAAAGGACATCATATTGCCCGCACGCTGATGAATATTGGGCATTATTATGAGGTGACAGGAAATTTAACCGCTGCTTTGCAGTATTACCACGAATCGATAATTGCAAACAGTGAATCGTTCAATTCGGCAGACATAAGCGATAATCCCGGCGGGGAGGATCATGCTTTTTCGCTGGATTATATGCTGGCCAGTCTTAAGCACAAAGCTTACATCTTTAATTTGATTCCGGGCGATGATGATAAAAGAGCCGATCTGGAGAAAAGCCTGACTGCATACAAATCGGCCATGGCATTTATTGACAGGATACGCATGGGGCATCACACCGAAGAAAGTCGTATTCTTCTTTCGGAAAATGAACATGAAACCTATATGCAGGCAATTAATGTTGCATGGAAATTATATCAGTTAACCGGAGAAAAGGTTTTCATGGAGGAAGCCTTCCTGTTTTCTGAAAGAAGCAAGGCAGCCAGCCTGCTTGCCTCGATAAGAGATGTGGAAGCCAGAACCTTTGGCGGGGTTCCGCAGGATTTACTGGAAAAGGAAGATAATCTCAAAAGAGGTATTGCCGCCTACCGGGAGTTGATTTATGAAGAGCAGAGGAATGTTGATGCAGATGATGAAAAGATTACTGTATGGCAGGAAAGGATTTTTTCACTGGAGCTGGAGTGGAGGAACCTGATCGGGCAGCTTGAAGAGGAGTATCCGGAATATTTCGCTTTGAAATATTCTCAGGATATTTCAGGAGCTGACCGGGTAATGAAAGAGATCGGTAACCGTGATGCGCTTGTATCATATGTTTACGATGATTCACTTGTTTATGTGTTTACCATCACCAACCGTGGTAAGGAGTTTTATTGTATAGGTACCGGGGGACTGGCGGAGAAGAATCTGGAAAAGCTGCTGGGTGTTCTTACCAGCGGGAATACAGACAGACAGGTGTATGATGATTATCAATCCTTTATAAACTCATCCCGGTATTTTTACAATACTCTTGTTGCCCCGGTGGAAAATGATATAATTAACAGGCGCCTGATTGTCATTCCCGATAAATTGCTTACCTATCTTCCCTTTGAGCTGCTGTTGTCTTCCGATATCAATAGTGGCAACATTAATTACAAGGAGCTGCCCTATCTTTTAAAGGACTATATTGTTTCCTACAATTATTCAGCCACCCTGTGGCAGGAGAGTCTGAATAAACGATCAGACGGATCAGGAAGAATGCTGGCTATGGCTCCAGGGTATGAATATTCAGAATTACCTCCCCGGGAAAATTTGAATTTAAGACAGTATTACCGTGACAAACTTGTTCCTCTTCCCGGTGCCAGGGAAGAGGCGGTTATGATTGCAGACATGATGAACGGTGATGTTCTGCTTGATAAAGAGGCAACTGAGGAGAATTTCAAACAGATGGCCGGGGAATACTCGCTGCTGCACCTGGCAATGCATACCATAATTGATGATGAGAATCCGATGTTCTCGAAACTTGTTTTTGCAGAGACTGAAAATGATGGAGAGGACGGGTTTCTCAACACCTACGAGGTATATAATCTCCGGCTGAATGCACATCTTGCCGTGCTGAGTTCATGCCTGAGCGGATACGGGACACTTAACCGGGGGGAAGGAGTAATGAGTCTTGCCCGCGGATTCCTTTATTCGGGGGTGCCGTCAATTATTATGACCAACTGGGAGATAGAAGACAAATCGGGAGCGGAAATCATGATAAGCTTTTACAATTATCTTTTAAAGGGGTACAGGAAAGATGAGGCATTACGGCTTGCCAGGCTTGATTTTATCGAAAAAACCGATATGCTCAGGGCTCACCCCTATTTTTGGGGTGCTTATGTTTGTATTGGTAACACCGAAGAAATATTCAGTTCTTTCAGGCAGTATTATCAAATCTTCACTTTTTCACTGCTTTTACTGGTCATGATCATGGTACTCTGGCTGGGACCTTTCCGGAGATTGTCCGGCTGAATTTCCATAAGAGTCCCCAGATATCAGGCAATACAGCTCAGTAAAGAAAATCTTTAATATGAATTTACATGAATAGTGCATCTCACAAATAAGATTTACAGGTTGCAGGGATTGATCTTTGATCCGGATCCCGCACTTTGCCTGTTTCAGTGTTCAGGTTTTATGTGTTTTTTAAGTTCTATATATTCGGGATCCCGGCTTATCATTTTCATGAGTTGTTGCATACAGAGATATTTTTTTCTTCTTGCGTAATCCTCACCGGAATATTCCATTTTTTTTGCTATTTGCCTGAAAGATTTCTTTCTGAAATACATTTTTAACACCCTTTTGCAATCTCCTGATAATTTTCTGTAATGCCTCTGGTATATTTTTTCATTCTGGTTGGAAATGTATTCATGGTACACTTTTATTTCAACCCCTTCCGGTAAAGTATCTGTATTCGGTTTATTATTCAAAGTGGACTCATCGGGTTGTTCGCCGGTATCATAGCTGATATTTATATTTTTCTGGCGAAACCAGATGAACCTGCAAAGAACAATGAAATAATTGTGAAATGAAGATTTTATTACCAGCTCGTTTTGTGTCAGCCGCTTAAAAATTATTATCAATGCTTCCTGGAAGAGGTCCATTGCATCCTGTTCCTGACCTCCATGTTTTAACACAATACGTTTAACCTGAGGATAATACTCTGAGTAAAGGTATTCCAGTATACTGTTTTTTCTGCTTTTGATACCAGTCAGAATGGTCTTGTCAGAATACTTTTCCACCGGCCGCTGATTTGGGAACAAAAAATAATGTACCCAAACCTAAATGAAAATAAGGTATTACCCAAAATATTGAACGAAATTTTGACCAGTGTTCTCTTTGCGATATCAATATTCGGATTATTTGTATTTATTTTGGGATTATATTTCAGGAATCTGCGTTTTTCACTTTTGGAAAAAATCCCTTCGGGGAAAGTGAAGTTCAAAGTTCAAAAAATATATTTAACATGTTATTATTAATGGCCTTTTAAGCGCCTGTAACAACCGTAAAAAACAGATGAAGTACAATGATTATAATCCAGATTGGTGAATTAATAAGGGATTGGTTTATTAATATCGGTTTGCCGGAGGAATATGCTACATTACTCAGGACCGTTATCATAATCGGACTGATTATTTTTCTGGCCTACCTGGCAAATTTCATAACAAAAAAATTATTGCTGGTCTATATACGACGCTGGATACGGAAAACCAAAACCGAATGGGGTGAATTAATCCTTGAGCACCAGTTACTAAGAAGGCTGGCCAATTATGCACCCGCTCTTGTACTATATTTTACCATCCCCTCAGCCCTT
>PXAP01000013.1 GCA_003567115.1 Bacteroidota bacterium | reverse complement strand
ACGGAAAGCCTTATCAGCCCGGGTACAACCCCCGACGATACCTGCTCATCTGCAGTTAGCTGCTGATGGGTGGTAGAAGCAGGATGAATAATAAGTGTCTTGGCATCTCCTACATTTGCCAGGTGACTGATAAGCTCCAGGCTGTTTATAAACCGGTCGGCAGCCTCTGTGCCCCCCCTGATAAGAAATGAGAGCACCCCGCCGTAGCCGTTTTTAAGGTATTTCCTGGCCAGTGCATTATAAGGGCTTGATTCCAGGCCGGGGTAATTCACCTTTTCAACCTGCGGATGTTTTTCAAGCCATTTTGCAATTGCAAGGGCATTGTCAACATGTCGCTGAACCCTCAAAGACAAAGTTTCCAGTCCCTGAAGCAAAAGAAATGCGTTAAAAGGGCTGAGTGCCGGACCGTAATCACGCAAGCCTTCCACACGTGCCCGTATACTGAAGGCAATATTTCCGAAAGGGCTGTCACTGCCGAATGTCTCCCAGAACCTCATTCCGTGATATCCTTCAGAAGGTTCGGTAAACTGGGGAAATTTCCCGTTACCCCAGTTATAATTCCCGCCATCAACAATAACACCCCCCACCGAAGTTCCGTGTCCCCCGATCCATTTGGTGGCAGATTCCACAACAATATTTGCACCATGTTCAAGTGGCCTGAAAAGATACCCGCCTGCCCCGAAAGTGTTATCTACTATAAGGGGAATATCGTGCCTCTTTGCGACTTCGGCAATAGCTTCAAAATCGGGGATATTGAATTCGGGGTTGCCGATTGTTTCAAGGTAAACAGCTTTGGTATTTTCATCTATTGCACTTTCAAAATCACCGGCCTTATCTCCTCCGACAAATCTGACCTGAATTCCGATACGTTTAAACTGAACCTTGAACTGGTTATAGGTTCCCCCGTAAAGAAATGATGTGGAGACAAGGTTATCACCGGACTCCATAATATTGGTTATTGCAATAAACTGAGCAGCCTGGCCTGAAGAGGTAGCCACGGCAGCAACACCGCCTTCAAGGGCGGCAACCCGTTTCTCGAATACATCTGTAGTGGGATTCATTATCCTTGTGTAGATATTGCCGAACTCCTTCAGGCCAAAGAGATTGGCTGCATGTTCAGCATCTTTGAATACATAGGATGTGGTCTGATATACAGGAACGGCCCTGGACCCGGTTACCGGGTCGGCTTCCTGACCCGCATGCAACTGCAATGTTTCGAACAGATATTTATTTTTATTATCCATGATCGTTTTTTTAAAGTACAACTGATGTAAGTCCCGAATGCTGATATGAATCCTGATGAAGGTGTTCAGAGAAAAAATAGCTGTGAGTTGCTTTAACTGCCCTGTCGCAGTCATCTTCCTTTACCACAAAATACACTGCAGCGGTGGAAGCGCCTGCAGCGATAATTTCAACATTTATATTCTCCGAGGCCACAGCCTGAAAAGCTCTTGCAGCGACCCCCCTCTTTTTTGTTATTCCTTCGCCAACCAATGCAACCAGGGCAATATCTGAAATGGCTTCCACTTCACTTATCATGGAGGGAGCTTCCGACTTTATGGCTTCACCGGCTTTTGCCAGGTCACTGCCCTGCAACAGAAAGCATATGGCCGTTTGTGAGGTAAAAACAGATGAGATATTAACCCCGGCAGTATCCATTATTCCTGCAACCTGTGCAAGGACACCCGGCTTGATACCTACCCCCGGCCCTTTTAATTTCAGAACGGAAAAGTGGCGGCTGAAAGTAATGCTTTTGGGGGCCGGAAGATCTTTGCAGGGATCGGAGCTGATAACGGTGTCAGGACTGTCGGATGATGACGCTATATTGAATATCCTCACGGGGATATTCTTTGGCTGCAACGGTTCAACCGTCCGGGGATGAAGAATTCTGGCCCCGAAATATGAAAGTTCGGCAGCTTCGTTGTATGACAGATATTTAATGGTCCGCGGATCATTAACAGTCTTCGGATCACCGGTCTGAAAGCCGTTGACATCTTTCCATATATCCAGGCTGTCTGCATTAAGCAGGCCGGCCAGGGCAGCAGCCGAATAGTCGCTTCCTCCCCTGCCGAGCAATGTGATTTTACCCTCTTCCGAGATACCATAAAAACCGGGTACCACATAATACTGGTTTCTTTTGAAATGACCCCTGATCTTTTTCGACGATTCCTTAAGAAGTATGCTTGCAGCCCCGAACTCCCCGTCTGTTATCAATCCAAACTGCTCGGGCAGGGAGAGAGAGGTTTCAAGCCCCTTTGAACGAATTACAGCATTCAGAATCACAGCACTTATCCTCTCGCCGAAACTAAGGATAGAATCATAGATTGTCGGGGGCAATTCCTTGATTGCATGAATACCCCTGAACAGGTGAGCCAGCTTATCAAGCAGAACCCGGACCTCACTTTCGGCCTGTCTGACCGAAATATCGTCTTCAATATTTGCCCGTATCTGCTCAAAGCAGGCTTCAGAAAACTCATCAATAAATATTTCCGGAAAATTTCCCGAATCAGAAGCTTCCAGAGCTGCATGCTTTAAATGATCCGTAACTTCGAAAAAAGCAGAAACAACTATAATACAGGGAACATCGTATTTTCTTACTATTTCAGCGCAACGACCGAAATCATTCGCGCTCTGAAGGTTTGAACCTCCGAATTTAATTACCTTGTAAGACATGAGAGTATGATTTAAAGAATTGAAAAAATTATTTACAACATAAAAAACCATTGACCGGCAGCCTTGACCGGTATGGTATAACAACCCTGCAATAAGGGGATTATAAATGCATGCTGGGCATGCCGCGCATAAACATATGCTTGGGGATCAGAAGCGGAAAGAAGGGAATATACAAAAAATCAGGCAGGGATGAAGCAGGTCGCCCCGGCAGGTAAATTTTTACATTGATAAAAAACGCACTTTTCATAATGATAAACGGTTTTGAGTTTATAATTCCCTGTTTAAGGGGCAGGTATTAGCACCTTTCCTCCGGTGAGTCGGTTGCTAGAGCGTCATCGAGCCTGTTCTCTCAGCTCTTCTGTATAAAATCAAACCCTTTTGGAGACGGGCCTGAATTTTTTCAGTAATCAGCGACAAAAATAATATTTTTTTATAAAAACAACAATTTATAAGAGTTCATTTACATATTTTTTCACCGGCAAAGCCAAAAAATATTTGAAAAATGAACCGCCCCGGGGCAGAGCCCCGAAGTATCCTGTGGTATTTGTTATTTCCGACCCGGAAAGTCGTGGTATTAAACCATTTTAAAAATAAACTTACCTGCTGTGCATTGCCTTCTTATGATAATCTTCGCCCGGCAAATCACCTGCCGGCATAAGATCTCCTCCTGCAATATATAATTTGCCCGGCTTGTCACGAAGATTGAAATTCAGGGTCATGGATTCGGCATAGGCACCGCAGGAGAGTATCTGAAGCAGGTCTCCGCGCGATGTTGCCGGCAGCACTGCATCCCTGGCAAATATGTCGGTTGACTCGCAAACAGGCCCTGCAACATCATAAGTTTCAGGATTGCCTGATGAGCTTATATTGATAATTTTATGAACTGCCTGATATAATGAGGGTCTCATAAGTTCGGTCATCCCTGCATCGGTTATAACGAACTTTTTATCAATACCCTCTTTAACATAAAGCACGCTGGTGACTATTTTACCGCACTGGCCTACCAGGCTGCGGCCAAGTTCAAAACGAACATCAATACCCTCAGGTAATTGCAGATTTTCAGAAAACAATCTGAAAAACGGTTTAAAATCGGGTATGGAGTTTCGTCCGGGATCATTGTAATCAATCCCGAATCCTCCACCAAGGTTAAGTATATAACCTCCGCGTTTGGATATATCATACTGTTCCCATATCCGGTTAACCCTCCGGCAAAGCCTTCTGTATGGTTCCAGGGAGGTAATCTGTGATCCTATATGAAAATGAAGCCCGGTGAATTCAAGGTGTTCTGAGCCACTGCACAGATCCAGGGCAGTCTGCAGATGCGGCAGGCTTATGCCAAACTTGTTTTCATCCATGCCGGTGGATATATGCCGGTGAGTTTCAGCTTCAACCGCAGGGTTTACCCTTAGTGCAACCCGTGCAGTCCTGCCCGAACGCCCGGCTAATTCTTCAATTACCTTAAGCTCTTCAACTGATTCACAATTCAGACAGAAGATATCCTTATCCAGGGCAAGCTTTATCTCTTCATCAGTTTTACCAACACCGGCAAAAACAATCACCCTTTCGGAGAAACCAAATTCAAGGGATTTACGCACCTCATTCCCGCTGACACAATCCACCCCCAGTCCATGATCCCTGATAGCCCCTGAAATTACCGGGTCGTAGTTTGCCTTGATGGCATAATGTATAAAATAACCATATTTGCCGGCTTCTTTTGATGCACGCGAGACTGTCTCCCTGAGCAGGTCAAGGTCATACAGGTAGAAAGGTGTTTTTATGCCTGTGAAATCAACCATGAACCGGTGGTTTTTGAATGATCGGTAAATAAAAAGCTGTTTAATGAACGCAGAATGTCCTGTTTTTGTTCTGCCGGAACAACAATGCTGATATTATTCCTGCTACCGCCGTAAGATATCATATTAACGTTAAAAGGCATGAGCGATTCAAGGATTTTAACCGCATGGCCCTTATGCTGCTCCAGTACATCTCCTACCACACAAACTATAGCCTGGCCGGTTTCTGTTTTTACATCACCCAGGTTCCTTAGTTCAGTTTCAATTTCTTTCAGATAATGTGAATTATCAATGGTAACAGAAACAGAAACTTCAGAGGTAGTTATAACATCAATAGCTGTTTTATATTTTTCAAATATTGCAAATATGCGGTTTAAAAACCCGTAAGCATTGAGCATCCTGTCCGATCTGATTCTTATTGCCGTTATACCCTCCTTTGCCGCCACGGCTGTTATACCTTTTTTTTCAATACCCGAACGTATTGTGGTGCCGGGCGAATCAGGATCCATGGTGTTTTTGAGCTGAATGGCAATATCATTACTGCTTGCCGGCCAAACGCATGAAGGATGTAAAATCTTTGCACCGAAATAGGCAAGCTCTGCAGCCTCATCAAACGACAATTCCCTTACCGGAAAGGTCTCTTCAACAATCCTGGGGTCATTATTCCTTACCCCGTCTATATCGGTCCATATTTCTATAATCTCTGCCTGTAAAGCGGCTCCGGCAAGAGTAGCGGTATAGTCACTGCCGCCTCTTTTCAGGTTAGCGGTATTTTCTGCATGATCAAGACAGATATATCCCTGTGTTATGAACCTGCCCCGGGGGTTCTCACCAATAATGCCCTTAAGCCTTTTACTGATATCACTGACCGAGGGTTCACCGTCAACTCCCGTTCTTATGAAATCAAGTGCATTAAGCCATTTAACCGGTATATCTATAGAATTCAGGTAAAAGGCAATTATTTCAGATGTGATTATCTCCCCCCCGGCCAGCAGCCGGTTCTCTTCATGCAGGTCATACTCACCTTCAAGACGGCTTTGAATTATATCAAAATGCTCGTTGACCAGATTGATTGTTTTCCCCGCTAATTCGGTATCATTAAAAAGCTCATAGCAGGTCTGCCTGAAATTTACCCTCATATTCTCAAGTAATTTACAGGCTTCTTCCTTAATTCCCTGTTTCCATAATCCTGCAGCCTCAACCAGGATGTCAGTAACACCCCTCATGGCAGAACATACCACAAAACAGTTATCTTTTCTCTCTATAAGACCGGCAACATGCCTTATTCTTTCTGTATTACCGAGGGAAGTCCCTCCAAATTTCATTACAATCATAACAAAATATAATTTTTGCAAAGAAAACAAAGCAATAATAAACTGAAAAATATTTCAGCTTAATTAAACATTTATTTAACCTGATGTTTAATTTTTAACAAAATCTGCAGTTCCCGGAAAATTAAGGTAACTGATTTACAGGTAATGCCGGCCGGACTATTTTTTTTAACCAGTCGCTCCCGGCGGAAAACCTTTTGCCATGCAAATAAAAAATACTGCTGCCCCGCTCAGGCCGGGACTATAAATTGATTGCCGGGACCGCCGGGCATTATCTCTTTTTCGGCGATTTTTCCTACTTTTGATTATATTTCTCCTGTAAAAACAAGAGTCAAAATTTCGTAAAGAAGTTACAAAATTTTGACTGACAGGAGGAACCGCTTCGCTTTAACTTAGAGCGCAAATTTATTGTCATGAGGTTGCCATGCCAATAATCTGAAAATAATGCTTTCAATCCGTT
>PXAP01000340.1 GCA_003567115.1 Bacteroidota bacterium | reverse complement strand
ACGCAGGCTGGAAGCAAAGCCGAAATATCACTTATCCGGTTATACTTTATATGATCTTGATGAGCAGGAAGGAGCTGAGACTCTGATAATATCATACGGTATCTCTGCTGCAGGCTCAAGAGATGCCATAAAAAGTATCCGCGAAAACGGGAAGAAAATATCTCTATTAATACCAAAAACCATCCTGCCTGTCCCCGATATCTACTATGATATAATTGACTCATACAAAAAGGTGATCGTTGTCGAGGAAAATATTAACGGTCAGTATGCAAAGGTGATGTTTGGCGAAAAGCTGCCGGACAAGATCTGCACAGTGGGCGATATTGGCATAATGATCGGTATTGACCGTATAAAAGCGGAGGCAGCGCTATGATACCCTTCCTTAAAACATCGGAATTACCTTACTGTAAAGGTTGCGGGCATAACCTGGTAGCAAAAAATACTGCCAGGGCGCTTGAAAATATGGGATTGGATCCACTCGATGTAATCGTGGTAACGGATATCGGCTGTCACGGCATAATAGACCGTTGCCTTAATACTCATACAGTGCACGGACTTCACGGACGATCTGTGGCTCTTGGAGCGGGAATCACCTTTGGCCGGGAAAACCCCGGCAAAAAGATCATTGTTTTCATTGGTGACGGAGGAAGCACTATTGGTTTGAACCACATCCTGGAAGCTGCAAGGCTGAACCTGGACATGACTGTAGTGGTTCACAATAATATGCTTTACGGGATGACCGGGGGGCAGACCAGCGGACTTACTCCCTGTGGCTTTAAAACAAGCACCTCGCCTTCCGGAAATCCTTATGCAGGGTTTGACCTGTGTGCCTTGTCCCATACCTCCGGTGCCGCTTATGTCAGTCGGATAGAGGGAAAAGGTGATATTTCGCCTGGTCTGCAGGAGGCATTCACCAACAAAGGCTTTTCACTAGTTGAAATCATGGAAGTTTGCCCCGGTTACGGGGTCAAATTCAACCCTGAAAGGAAGTTGTCGGAAATAATTGATAGCTCAGGAAAACTCCCCGGCAAATGGGAAAACCGGAGAGATCCGTTCGGGGGGTTACAGGTCAGTAAATCCGAATCCCTTTTTGATGACCTTGATATTATCAGACCTGAATTTTCATCCGGCCTGAAGGAACCCCTTTCTCTGGTAATAAGTGGCTCGGCAGGGGAGGGGATTCAGCAGGCCGCAGGTCTTTTGTCCACAGCAGTCGTTCGCTCAGGACTTAATGTTACCCGGAAAGGAAGTTATCCGGTTACCGTAGGTGTAGGGTTTTCTACAGCAGAATTGATAATTTCTCCGGCACTAATTGATTATCATGGTATTGATGTGCCTGATGTTGTTGTGATTACTTCCGGCGACGGACTGGTGCATTGCAGGAGGAAGGTTGAGGATATGAAAAAAGGAATGCTTTTTATCGATTTCAGCCTTGATGTTCCCGAAACAGGTGCCAAAGTTTATCGACACGATTTCCGCTCAATTGGTTCACGTTCAGCGTGTTTATATGCTCTTTTCAGGTTTGCAGCCGATACAGGCTATGTTTCTGTTGAAGCCCTGAGCCATACAACAGGCTATTCCGGTCTTTCCGAAAAAATACCTGTTGACAGGATAAAGGAATTAATTGCCGGTTAGGACAATAAGTTCTTTAATCCTATTTTATCTGATCAGGGAGAATCAATTTCCCGTCTCATTAATCTGTTAAATACAAGAGTTCTTTCAAATTTACAGATTTCAATCTGATGGCTGATTTAAGGTTAATTGCAGACATCAGTAGAAAAACTTTGGAGTAAAATAAAAAATTACTATTTTTGCAGCCTGTTTAAATTTAATTCTTAATAAATTATTATATGCTAAATCAGTATGAAACCGTTTTCATTGTAACTCCCGTTTTATCTGAAGCCCAGATGAAGGAAGCGGTTGAAAAGGTCAGAAAAGTTATTACTGACAACGGAGGAGAGATAGTCCATTACGAGGACTGGGGATTAAGGAAGTTAGCCTATCCCATTGTTAACAAATCTACAGGTTTTTATAATCACTTTGAATTCAAGGCGCCGGGTGAGCTTGCCGGCAAGCTTGAAACCGAATATAAGCGTGATGAGCGCTTTATAAGGTTTCTTACCCTGCGGATGGATAAATATGCTGTTGAATACAGTGAAAAAAGACGTACCAGAGCTGACAAGGAAGTAAAAAAGGAGGAATAAGTCATGGCACAAAATCAATCAGAAATAAGATATCTGACCCCCCCAACGGTCGAGATCAAGAAAAAAAAGTACTGCCGTTTTAAAAAGAACAAAATTAAATATATTGATTACAAGGATCCCGAATTCCTGAAGAAGTTTCTTAACGAGCAGGGTAAAATTTTACCACGTCGTATTACAGGAACATCGCTTAAATATCAGAGAAAAGTTTCAACAGCTGTTAAAAGAGCACGTCATCTGGCCTTGTTGCCCTATGTTACCGATATGTTAAAATAAAAACAGGAGGAGAGAAAATGGATGTTATTTTAAAGCAGGATGTTTCTAACCTTGGACATGCCGATGATATAGTCACGGTGAAGGACGGATACGGCAGAAATTATTTGATACCTAAAGGTATTGCAATACCTGCTACAGCTTCGGCAAAGAAGATGCATGCCGAAAACCGTAAGCAAAGGGTTCATAAGGAGGAAAAAATAAGGAAGGGAGCAGAAGAACTGGTTTCAAAAATGGAAGGAACCAAACTTACTATAGGAGCAAAAACCAGTTCCAAAGGTAAGATATTCGGATCGGTCAACACCATTCAGATTGCTGAATCTCTTAATCAGCTTGGCTTTGAAATAGATCGTAAGCAAATTACGATTAAAGAGGATGCCATCAAGGAAGTTGGAACATATACAGCTACTGTGAAACTGTACAAGGATATTAAAGTAGATATTGAATTTGAAATTGTTCCTGAATAGATCTGAAATAAATCAATACATTTTAATGCTTTTTCCATAAGGAAAGGGCATTTTTTTGTTATATGCAAATGTGAAAAAAAAAGCAAGCACTTAGCCTGCAGGTTTCGGGGTGCCTGCCGGCGTTTGTTTTCGGATGGCAAATTGTGGGATAATCATGAATTGGCAGAGTTGTTTACCTGAAGAAATTGTCGTACCAGCTTCTTTGTGTATGGTATTTAAGGTCATTGAGAAGCGATGCTTTAACCTGTATAGTGAAGTTCCAGCTTTTTCTTGATCCGAAGGGGACAACCCCGAACCTCATTTCCCAGCAGTGAAGGTCTCTGTAGATATTAATGTTGGTCATGGTAAAGTCTCCGGCTTTAAAGTCATAACCTGAACTGAACTGTATTCTCCAGTTGGGAGTAAGAGCCATGTCGCCCGAGAAATTCAGCGTCTGGTTTATCTGGCTTTCATCCCGTGGTTTTGTATAATTAAGGTTGTATCGTATGTTCACATTCCAGGGTACGTTAAAATCAACATAGCCGCCATAATAATGGGCGGATCCATCTATATCATCCATATGTCCGAATATTTCATCTTCTTCCCGGGTTATATCTCCACCGTTTCCCATCATCGGATCGGTTCCGTTTGGAGGCATTGGTCCTGTGCCCGGTCCGGCAGCATCTGCTCCTCTTTGACCTGAGGGTGCCGCAGCCGATCGGAGGTTCATGGTCATGCTCAACCCTGCTCTGGTAATCCTTCCCGGAGATCTGTCAACACTCCACTGGGAAACGTTATATCTCCGGAAATTATCATCAAGTGCATAAGGGTCCATTACAGCATTGAAGTTAAACCTGATCTGATTGTCAAGGATACCTGTGCTGCCGGTCATATTGATGGTTGACCAGTTCATGGAGTCAGCGTATACATTGTAACTGCTTGAAAAATTAAGCCGGTCGAGTATTTTAACCTTTCTTGACTCGCTTTCAGGGTCTTCTGTATCGCGGACTTTCATTTCGATGTTATTTGCAAGGCTGAAACTTACTGATCCGGCTCTTCCCCTGAGACTTGGAGTGCCGTACATCCCGTTGTCAAATATTGAATATGTCGTTTCATTTCCCAGTGTATCCCGCTGCACTGTCCTGTAGTAATCGGGCATCAGCCCTTCCATATCGGGGGCGAAACTGAATCCCACCGAAGGTGTCATAACATGCCTTATTGCTTCCACCCTCGAATCCCGGAACATGAACATACCGTATATGTTCTGGCTTAGTCCTGTAGAAAAGTTAGGATTTATGGAGTGCCCATAAACGATTCCCGGGATAGTGTCGGTAACCAGGCTTGGTACAACCTCTTCTCTTTCCGCATCGTAATAGTCCTCAACCCAGGTTTTTCTTATTGAATTGGTGTACATAACACCCGAATATGTTATTCCGGGAGTTATATTCAGAAGGTTTAAAAGCCTGAAGTTAGCTCTTACCGGTATATCATGCTGGAAACCGGTTTGCATATCTCCAAGGGTTTGGCTACTGAACAGAAGTGTGTCATAGGTTCTTAACCTGTTATCGACTTTGGACCTGTAACTTAATTCTATATTTTCATACCACCTGGAATCTCCGACCCTGTCAGGGTTTCTGAACGGGTACTGCCTTGACATGTTAAAATTTACAGATGGCAGTCGCATATTTACCGTTTGATTTGAAAAATTCTGGTTAGCACCTATATTGCCGGTCAGCGAAAATGGAGAGTCAGGCCATCGCTGATTAAATGAAATGCTTGATTGAGCAGTATTTCGTGCATAAGTATCGGGATCATAGGTGTTGAACTTATTGAATGAACTGGACCCGAAATTCACACTTGCTGAAAGGTTCCTGTTGGGAGAGGCCTTGGGATCCTGCCGGTGTTGCCATGTAATGTTATATGAGCTGTTTTCCTGGTAGTTTGCCAGTCCCCTTTCTCCAACCACATTGTGAGAGTAGGCATACCTGAAACTTCCGTTATAACTGTAGCGTTTCCGGTAATTTGAAGCGGCGTTCATCTTCCAGGAACCAAGGCTGTAAATATCACCGGTAAGCTGAAGATCCATATATTCGTTCAGGGCAAAATAATACCCACCCTCACGGAGGTAAAAACCTCTGCTGGCTTCTTCACCGTATGTGGGAAAAACAACTCCTGAAGTACGTCCTCTTTGATTCGGAAAAAATCCAAAAGGAACAGCCAGAGGCAATGGTATATCTTCAATTACAAGGTATGCCGGCCCCGTTATCACTACGTTTCCCGGAATAACCTTTGCCCTTGTAAGAGATATATAGAAATGAGGTTCATCATGGTCGCAGGTAGTGAATTTTCCTCCCTGCATATGAAGATGATCATCTTCATGCTTTTTGGTAGTATGACCGTGAAGAATTCCTCCTTCCTGCTCGGTAATTATTCCGCCTATTATTCCTCTTTTTGTATCGAAATTATATCTCATTGTTTCTGCCTCAAATGTTTCCGGGCCTTCAGTCATAACAGGTTTTCCGGTAACATTTCCCAGGCTGTCGGTTAATCCGGTCGCATACACTTCGTTTCCGATCATATCTATTTCTATGTAACCGGCCCGTAGCTCAATATCCTCATATTTGATATAACCTTCTGACCAAAGGTAAACTTTGTGGTTGTTCAGATCATATACTATTGAGTCTCCTGCCTCGTATTCAGCTTTTGAGGATAGAATGTTGTTTTGTCTTCTTTCCTGTGGCTGCTGTTGCTGCTCCTGCAGTTGGTCTTGTTGCTGCTCTTGCAGTTGGTTTTGTTGCTGCTCCTGTGTTTGCGGTATTTGCTGATTTTGTTGAGGTTGAGTTGCCGGATCGGGCAGACTGATCGTTTTGTTAAGACGCAAAGCATCTGCTGCTGTAGATTCTTCATGTGAACGGATGTCTGTTACATGAAAGATCAACAGCAAAAGTAAAGGAATAATTGAAAAGAGAGGCTTAAAAAGCTTAAATGAATTCTTCTTATGCAATTTTATTATGCTATTTTTGTAAAGATATCAGTTTAGAATTTTAAACTCAAAACTAACCAATAAAATCAAATTGGAAATCAATGTTAATGTTTCTGCAGGCAACTTATAAATCTAAACGGATTTCTTTACTTATTCTTGCTTTAAATGTATTCTTTTTAGCATGTCCCGCATTCACTAATGTTGAAGATCCTTATCGCCTGAGGCGAGTTGTGATAGACCCAGGTCACGGGGGCCGGGATCCGGGGGCAATTGGCAGAAGAAGCATGGAAAAGGATATAGTCCTGGCTATATCGCTGAAACTTGGCGGTTATATCAATAAGTATTTGCCGGATGTAGATGTTACATATACAAGGACCGGCGATGAATTTGTAGAATTGCACAGGCGCGCAGAGATAGCCAACAAGAACAATGCTGATCTTTTTATTTCAATTCATGCAAATGCCAATACCAACAGTCGCATAAGGGGCACAGATACTTTTGTTATGGGGCTTCATACTTCTAAGGAGAATCTTGAGGTTGCCAGGAGGGAAAATGCAGTTATACTTATAGAGGATGATTATGATGAACAATATGAAGGATTCGATCCTAACTCCCCGGAATCATATATAATTTTTTCACTGATGCAGAATACTTTTCTCAGTCAGAGTCTTAATTTTGCATCTCATGTGCAACAGCAATTCAGGGACAGGGCAGGGCGTATCGACAGGGGAGTGAGGCAGGCAGGTTTTCTTGTGCTTTGGCAAACCACGATGCCCAGTGTTTTGATCGAGGTAGGTTTTCTTTCCAATGAAGAGGAGGAACGTTTCCTTATGTCGGAGCAGGGACAGGCCTATATCGCCTCTGCAATCTTCAGGGCTTTCAGGGATTACAAGACCTCCATAGAAAGAAAAGGTGAAGAGTTTTATGCATCTTCAAACAACAGGCAGGAAAGTGCTGCTAAACAGGACCAGCCGGAAAATGGTTTAAACGGCCTTGAATCAGAACCGGAAAATTCAGTGAAATCAGAAGACTCTGAAAAAACTGATTTAATTACTTTTAAGGTTCAGGTTGGTTCTTCGAGAAACAAGATACCACTGGATTCGGATTTTTTCAACGGACTTGAAGATATTGAAGTATTTAAATCTGACGGCCTTTTTAAGTATGTAGTAGGAAACGCATTAACTCTTGAAGATATAGTTGCATTACGTAAAAAAATATCAGATATCTTTCCTGATGCTTTCATTGTTGCTGTTCGAAGAGGCAGCCTGATTTCCCTGCAGGAAGCAATTAACAGCAACTGATACCGGAAAATATATCCGCCGACGGTTGAATAATTCTGCTTGGAACTTATTTTATAATACTAATCCTGATGGAGTATAAAATTAAAAAAGAGGTTAAAATAGGTGTTTTGATGATTATTATCATCGGATTTTTTATCTGGGGTTATAGTTTTCTGAAAGGAAAGAATATTTTTAAACCTACCAACACCTATTATGCCGTATATGACAGAGTTGGGGGTTTAATGGAGTCGGGCCATGTAATTATGAAGGGATATCAAATTGGATATGTTGACGATATAAGATTCACCGGTGATTTGCAACACCTGATAGTCAGCTTTTCAATCGACAGAAAGTTTACATTACCCAAAGGTACCATAGTAAAAATTTTCAGTTATGATATAATGGGCACCAGAGCCCTTGAACTGATTCCCGGCCCTTCTGCCGAAAGGCATATGCCAGGGGATACACTGCAGGCTGATATTGAGCCTGATTTAAGAGAGGAGATCAGTGCTTACCTGCTTCCGCTGACTTCAAAGGCTGAGGACATGATGGTTTCGATGGATTCAGTACTGATTATTTTTAAAGCCATTCTTGATGAGGAATTCCGTGAAAGCTTTGACAGAACTTTTAATAATATCAACCTTACTGTCAGTAGTCTCCAGCGTTCTGCCCATTCAGTGGATACACTTTTTACAAAGAGACACAGCCGGTTTAACAGGATACTCGATAATCTGGAATCAATATCAGGAAATATAGCCGGTAACAATGAAAGTATCAGCACTATACTAAATAATTTTGCTTCTGTTTCCGATTCACTTGCACGGTCGGAATTACTGTCTACAGTCGAAAACCTGAACGATGCGCTTCACAAGGTAAATAATGTTATGGATAGTATCAGCCAGGGTAAAGGATCTTTGGGAAAACTGATTTCGGATGAAGAACTGTATAATAACCTTGATAGTGCAACCAAAAATCTCGACCTGCTTTTAATCGACCTGAAAGAACATCCGGGACGGTATGTTAATTTTTCTATTTTTGGAAAAAGAGGTGATTAGCTTTTTGTTGATATCATTTTGACCAAGGCAGTTTTTTTATTGATAAAAAAATCCCGGTTAATTATTCTAACTAAAACCAACATTAAGTAAACTAAAATAAAGGTTTAGTTAACAAACCCTTAGGGTTTACAGTGCTTATTAAGTTGATTAACAGTGATAAGCATTTATTTTAAATTATTTTTATTTTCTAAAATCTTGTTAATAATCGCATTAATTTATTTTTTAAAAAGTCAATACCCACACCATTTTTTATTCTCTTTTTTTTTAACAAAATTGCTTCAACCTGCTAAAGAAACAAAAAATCATCAAATCAGTTATTATTAAATGGATAGTCCTCATAATTTAGTCTGGAATAATTGTTTGAAAGTGATCAGGGATAATGTGCCTTCAATCAGTTTCAGAACCTGGTTTGAACCAATTATTCCCCTGAAAATTGATCAGAATATTCTGACGATTCAGGTACCAAGTCCCTTTTTCTATGAATATCTGGAGGAACAGTATATTGATATTTTAAGCAAGACGCTGCGAAAGGAGCTTGGGAATGATGCTAAACTGGAGTATAATGTGGTAATGGAGAATAATGGATTCTCTAATATTAAACCTTATACAGTAAAATTTCCAGGGAAATCAAAGTCTGAGCCTAAAAACCGGCCTGTTTCAATATCTCAGGATAGTGGGGATAGTAGTATAAAGAATCCATTTATAATACCCGGTATAAAAAAACTGCATGTTGATTCCCGCTTGTGTCCGGACAAAAACTTTGGTAATTTTGTGGAAGGTGAATGTAACCGGCTTGCCCGCTCAGCCGGAATAGCGGTTTCCGGTAATCCGGGTGGCACAGCATTTAATCCTTTGTTCCTGTACAGTGATAGCGGTCTTGGGAAAACCCATCTTGCGCAGGCAATAGGAATTGAGGCGAAGCATAAGTATCCGGATAAAACTGTTTTGTATGTGGATGCCAATAAATTTTCAAATCAGTTTGTTGAAGCCATCAGAAACAACAATCGTAATGACTTCCTCCATTTTTACCAGATGATCGATGTGCTGATAATTGATGATATTCATGATTTTGCAGGAAAGGAAAAGACACAGGATATTTTTTTCCATATTTTCAATCACCTGCATCAGTCAGGTAAGCAGCTTATTCTTACATCTGATAAGCCACCTGTTGAGTTACAGGGGATGGAGAAGAGATTACTTTCCCGCTTTAAATGGGGTTTATCGGCCGATATACAATCACCAGATTTTGAAACACGTATTGCCATACTGAAGCAGAAGGTTTATAATGACGGGATTGAGATACCTGCAGATGTAATTGAGACTCTGGCTACACATATAACATCCAACATAAGGGAACTTGAGGGGGCTTTGATCAATCTTCTGGCACAATCAACCCTTAATCGCAGGGAGATTAACAATGATCTGGCCAGGCAGGTAATTGAACGGCTGGTCAGAAACAACAAGAGAGAGATATCAATAATGAATATTCAAAAAATTGTTTGTGATTATTTCAATATCCATATTGATCAATTACAGGTAAAAACAAGAAAACGTGAAATAGTGCAGGCCCGCCAGGTTGCAATGTTCTTTTCAAAAAGCCTTACAAAATCTTCTCTTGCCACCATAGGATCTCAGATAGGTGGCAAGGATCATGCCACTGTTTTACATGCATGCAAAACAGTTAACAATCTGATGGAAACAGACAAAAGGTTTATGCACTGTATTCAGGAAATTGAAAAAAAGCTTAAAGTTTAGATTAAAACAAAAGCCCCCATTTTGGGTAGGGGCCATCTCCCTGACCAGGCTGACTCAGAAATACCTGTGCAATTAAAAAAAACAGGAGCGAAAAAAAACAGGGTGAAAAACACTTTTTTAGCAGACAGCCCGATTCAGGAAAGAGTTTACTTTAATTTTCCGTTTTTCTCGGGGGGGCTCCGCTAATTGTGGCGATAATAATAAAAATAATCCGTCTTGATACCCCGCTATCGGCGAGGTAGTTTGTTGATGAGAATGTACTTTCTGGATTTTATTTGAGCTTGTCTGCTAACAGGATTTATATAACTTTTGCTTTGGTTGGTTACAGATCTGTTTATTCTGCTTCATTCTTCGGTATAAGCAAAGAGCTGTCTCCGTAACTGAGAAACCTGAAGTCATTATCAAGAGCATAGTTGTAGACTTTGCGCCAGTCATTCCCTATAAAAGCCGCAACAAGCAGTAGAAGAGTACTTTTTGGCTGGTGAAAATTGGTGATCATTTTATTTGCAATTCTGAACCTGTAGCCGGGGGTTATCATAAGTTGTGTTTTAGCCTCAAGCTTTGCAATGTTATCGTTCTCCATTATTATTTCAAGCGCCTCCAATGACCGGTCTGCCGGAATATATGAAGGAAGTTTGGTTTCCTCCCACTGCAAAAGTTCATGATTTTGCAGGAAACCCTTTTTTGAAATCAGTTGTTTAACTCCCAGCCAGTAAATGCTCTCCAGGGCACGTACGGAAGTGGTTCCCACAGCAGTGATACGGCCCGGATTATTTCTGAGCTTTTTGATGGTTTTACGGTTCACTGAAAAATTCTCGGCATGCATGAGATGTTCTCCGGCCATAGCTGAAGTTACAGGCTGAAATGTTCCTGCTCCCACATGGAGGGTTATTTCTCCCATGGAGGCACCGTTTTTTTTTAATGTCTCCAGAATCTCACCGGTAAAATGCAATCCTGCAGTAGGTGCTGCAACCGAACCTTCCGGACTTGAATAGACAGTCTGGTATCTCCATTTATCTGAATCTACAGGCATGCGGTCCAGATATGGCGGAATAGGTGTTAATCCCGCTTTATCTATAATCAGGCTGAAAGGATAGTGAGCAGGTGTCCACATGAACTCAATTTCCTGCCACGGGCCATGATCATTTACAATAAAAGTTTCCAGAGTTACCCTTTCTCCTTTTATGATCAGTTCTTTGACCAGTTTACCGTTCTTCCACCTCTTTTTATTGCCAACCATACATTTCCACCGGCAGCCTGCAACAGATGAAAAAGCCAGGTTATATTCAGC
Source organism: Bacteroidota bacterium (assembly GCA_003567115.1). Taxonomy (GTDB): domain Bacteria; phylum Bacteroidota; class Bacteroidia; order Bacteroidales; family PUMT01; genus PXAP01. The sequence goes on along the minus strand of PXAP01000340.1, from coordinate 12,831 downwards.
AGGAGAAACTGGCTCAAGAATCAATATTTCAATTCTGGACCCGGTCTCCTTATACATCAGAATTCTTGCCTGTATAACCTTTGTGTTGTTGAATATCATTAATCCGCCGTTGTCAGTAATCCGGGGAATATTATGAAAATATGTATGGCCGATATCACCTTTGTCGTATACCAGAATTTTTGATCCGGCACGGTCTTCACACGGGAACCTGGCGATCATTTCATCAGGCAGAACATAATTATAATCTTCTATCCGGACCGGGCAGGGTGTCAGGTTGATCATCATACAGATTATTGAATTCGTGCAAAATTAACTAATTTTACATCATAATATTAACAAATTATATGATAAATGATGATAAAGAGGGGTGACAGGGTTAAGTTTCTGAATGATACCGGAGGAGGAGTTGTAACAGGAATAAAGGATTCAAAAATGGCCATGGTTTTAATTGACGATGGTTTTGAGGTTCCGGCACTTATATCGGAGTTATTACCGGTTACCGGATCATCAGGTTATGAGTCCGGGACTGAAAGAAAGAAGCAGTCACATGGCAGACCTCTGGGGAAGAATGATGAAAAAGCTCTTTTCAGCGATAAACCCGAAGCCCGAACAGAACGGGATGGAGAGGTTGATCCTAATGACCGGGAAGGCAGGTATGGAGAAACGGATCCGGATAAATTCATGGATACGGATAAAGAGGCTTACCCTGAGTATGAGATGGATTTAGATTCAGAAAGTAAGTCAGCAGATCCTGATTATAAGGAGACATATTATAACGGCGGTACCAATGCTGATCAGTACCGTTCCCGGGAAATACCGGCACGAAAAGCGGAGAGAAATATTCTTCTGGGTCTGGTTGAAAGTCACTCTGAAAAAGATAATATGGAGGCCTGGCTGATAAACGACAGCCGGTTCAATGTTTTCTATTTTGTGTTAATAAAGGATGAAACATCCTGGCGTAACATAAAAAGCGGCCATATAGAACCGGACACTAAAATTTTTATAACACACTTCAGCAGAGAACAGATCAATTCATTTATTACCCTTCGCCTGCATGCTCTGTATTTCATGAAAGGAATCTTTGATCCCGTATCTCCATCACAGACAGAATTCAGCCTTGATCCGGTTGAGATATATTCGAAAGATGCTTTTACAGTGAATGATTTTTTTGACGAAAATGCCTGGATATTTCCAGTAATATCTGATACACGTGAGCGTGAAGTTCAAAAGGTAAGAGAACAGGAGACAGGCCGGATTGGTACTCAAAAAAAAGATCGTCCGCATTCTGCTTCCCTTTCGGGCCGCAAAAAGGAAGCACCTTCCGGAACTGACCCGTTTATCGAAGAGGTGGACCTGCACATTGAAGAGCTTGTTGATGACCACAGCAGCCTTTCAGGAAGGGAGGTTCTTGACTTGCAGATGTCCAGGTTTACCACTGCCCTTGATGGAGCCTTAAGGGGGAAAACCAAACGAATTGTTTTTATTCACGGAATCGGTAACGGTAAGTTGAAATTTGAGATCCGCAAAACACTCGACAAAAAATATCCCCGCCTGAAGTACCAGGATGCCTCGTTCAAGGAGTACGGTTATGGTGCAACCATGGTTATTATTAGAAAATAGTCTGCATAAGGAAATTAAAATGTCATATCTGTTTGTTTTTACTCAGGTTGAAAATGTGGCATTTTATTTGAAGTAAATTAATGTACAGATAAGCTGTTTTATAATTTTACAATGCGAGGCTAATAACAGCCCGGTTATTGGTAAAAGGGTTATCAGAAATCAGCAGACCGTTCCATCGCTTCCCGCCCTGAGCGGGAGGAGGAAAGTCCGGGCAGCACAGGGTATCATGCTTCCTAACCGGAAGATATCCGCGAGGATATGGCTAGTGGAACAGAAAATAACCGCTCCGGCTCAGCCGGAGTAAGGGTGAAAAGGTGAGGTAAGAGCTCACCGGTCCGTTTGGTGACAGGCGGAGCCGTGCATCCCATGAGCTGTAAGGCCATGTATATTCCGGGTTTTCTGTTAATTCAGAAAGGCAGGGTTACCCGCCCTGATTTCCTGCTTCAGGCAGGAAAACCGGAAGGGGTAGGCCGCTCGAGGCAATTGGCGACAATTGTCCCAGATAAATGATGGAAGTCCCCGAAAGGGGATACAGAACCCGGCTTACAGGTCTGCTGATTTCTTATAATTTTATCCGGACTTTATTCTCACACGGCTCATTCCGGGGATTTCTATTCTGGCAAGTATAGCTGCAGGAATCAATCTGCTCACCACCTGCCATATGCCCCACCAGCCAGCCATAAAGGCCATACCTTCGTTGGCATGAAAAATATTGAAGATCAGAATCAGGGCAAGGCCGCTGATGGGGTGGGTTCAGAATTACCACAAGGGCGAAGGTAAGTGCAGGCAAAATAAAAAATTGAGATATTTTTAAGAAACTGTCATTTTTTGTGGAAATACTTGTTATTTGTAAATTGCCCGGCATGTTTTTTTCTTGTTGAAAAAACATGGGTTTTTCACGTTCGACTAATTTACCCTGTTTTTGCATTTTTTGTTCACTTCTGCTTAACATTTTTTAACTGAAATTATTTATAATAGCATATATTTTGCAGGCGTTAAATATTTTATTATGATTTAATTTTGTAAATCTTTGTCATTGGTTGTTACAGTGGATTTTTTGCTTTCTGTTTTTCATAAATTATGTTTTGTGACGGAGGCGTTTTAGTCCGCCGTGAAGACAAAGATGATTGTTTGGTTTGACATGAAATCTATTCTGATTAAAATTACACTTTTATGCAGGAAACAACCGATATTAAAGAATTAAATGAGCGTATCGGCAGGGAAAGTTCCTTTATCGACCTTATTAACCGGGAGATATCCCGGGTAATTGTAGGTCAGAAGCATTTGACAGACAGCATGCTGATCGGAATTCTGTCGGACGGGCACATACTTATCGAAGGTGTTCCCGGACTTGCCAAAACATTATCGATCAGCACCCTGGCCGGTATTATCAATGCAAAATTCAACCGTATACAATTTACTCCTGATCTCCTGCCGGCCGATCTGGTTGGAACCATGATATACAGTCAGAAAAATGAGGAATTCCATGTTAAAAAGGGTCCTGTTTTTGCCAATTTTATTCTGGCCGACGAGATCAACCGCGCTCCTGCCAAGGTGCAGTCTGCGCTTCTGGAAGCTATGCAGGAGAGGCAAATTACCATCGGCCCTGAGACGTTCAGACTCGATGAGCCTTTTATGGTAATGGCGACCCAGAACCCTATTGAGCAGGAGGGCACATATCCTTTGCCGGAAGCACAGATGGACAGGTTCATGATGAAGGTAGTAATTTCCTATCCGGCAAAATCGGAGGAAACGTTGATAATACGGCAGAATCTTGCCGGTGAATTCCCGAAACCTGACCGGGTTCTTTCACCTTCTGATATAATTAAGGCCAGAAAAACAGTAAAAGATGTGTACCTGGATGATAAGATTGAAAAATATATTCTGAATATAGTATTCTCAACCCGTTATCCGGCCGATTACCAGCTTGGCAAATATGAAAATATGATAAGTTACGGTGCTTCACCACGGGCCAGTATCAACCTGGCAAGAGCAGCCAGGGCCTATGCTTTTATCAGGCACCGTGGTTATGTTATTCCGGAAGATGTCAGGGCTGTTTGCTATGATGTTTTGAGGCACCGTATCGGATTGAGCTATGAGGCCGAGGCAGAGAACATAGTTTCTGAGGATATTATCACTGAAATTTTGAATACGGTTGAGGTACCTTAGATACTTAGTTGTAAATTTTTTATAATGCGTATTATCCTGGTTTTACTCATACTGTCCCTTTCGGGGGAAGGTTTTACGCAGGTCTGCCGGTAATAACAAGTGGACAGTCAGAAAGAGGGGGGGGAGGAATTCAGACTGAGTATTGAGGAATCGGGCTGGATGTTCACGGTAACCTTGCGAAGATCAGGTGATGATCCGGCACAATGATTTTTTGGTTTGGAGATTATCCGGATAAATGATTTTCCAAACCGTTGATGATCCGGATCAATGATTTTCCGTAACGGTTATTATACGGATAAAAGATTTACCAAACCGCTGATGATCCTGCACCATTGTTTTTTGAATTGTTGATGATTTTGATTATTGATATTGTGACGCGGAGATATTCTTATTTATAGTGGTTTAATACCCCGACCCTCTGGGTAGGAAATAATAAATTCCATTTGATACTTCGGGGTTCTGCCCCGGGGTAGTTCATTCTGATAAATTTTGATCGGCGATTATTAAATGATTTGAGTTTTGGAAGCAAAGGAACTTTTAAAAAGGGTAAGAAAGATAGAGATCAAGTCCCGGGGACTTTCAAGGGATATTTTTGCCGGTCATTACCATTCTGCCTTTAAGGGTCTTGGTATGGCTTTCAGTGAAGTTCGCGAATATCAGGTGGGTGATGATATCAGGAGTATAGACTGGAATGTCACAGCAAGATTCAGCCATCCCTATGTAAAAGTTTATGAAGAAGAGCGGGAGCTGACAGTTATGCTGATTATAGATGTAAGCGGATCAAGGGAATTCGGCACAAGAGGAATGTTAAAGAAGAACATGATAACCGAGATTGCCGCCGTACTTTCATTTTCAGCAATACATAACAATGATAAGACCGGGGTTATATTTTTCAGCAATAAGGTTGAAAAATTTATACCACCTAAAAAGGGACGGAAACATATCCTGCATATTATCAGGGAGCTTATCGATTTTGTTCCCGAAAACAGGGAGACAGACCTAGCCGAGCCTTTACGGTTTCTGACCAATGCCATAAAAAAGAGAAGCACGGTATTTATTATATCTGATTTTCTGCATCCCGCCGGGTTACTTCCGGAGAATACCATAAAAATTGCAGCACGAAAGCATGATCTGGCAGCCATCAGGATTTATGATAACCGGGAGACTGAATTACCGGCAGTAGGTATGCTGAGGGTAAGAGATGCTGAAACGGGAGAGTTGCGCTGGATTGACACCCTTTCGGGGAAAGTGCGTGATCAGTATTCGTCATGGTGGAAAGAACATAATAACAGTCTGAATGAACTGTTTTTAAAAACAGGAATTGATTCTGTTTCCATAAGTACAGATGAGGATTATGTAAAGCCTCTTATTAAACTGTTCAAAAGAAGATAGGCCTGATAATTTATTTTTTGTTCACAGTTGAGATTACAGGTAAGATTAATGGTGAGATTAATTGACATGTTATACAGGAGATTACATACTACCGGGATAATTTTTAGCAATGCGGGTTGCAGGATTATATCTGCCGTTATGGTTATTTTCTTGCTCTTTACAGGCAATACCCCTGTAAAGAGTCAGTTAATAAGCATCACCCCGGGGTTTGATACTACCATCATATGGATAGGAGAGCAAACCAGCTTTACCATCACCCTGGTACAGCCTGATGATATGTTTGTTGCTTTTCCTCCTCTTTCAGATACTTTATCGGGTAAAATTGAAATTTTATCTGCCTTACCGGCTGATACAATGAAGATAGAGGACAACAGACTTAAAATCAACAAATCCTACAGGGTTACTTCCTTTAACCGGGGAGAACATTACGTGGGATCTCTGCCTTTTGCGTTTTTTATTGATGATGACCAGAAAGTGCTCCACACCCGCCCGGTCCGTCTTGAAGTTCTTGCTCCCGAAGTAGACCAGGAGGCGGGTATCTATGACATCAAAGATCCTCTCAGCATACCATTGGGATTTATGGAGATACTGCCGTGGATATTATTGCTGCTGCTTGTTGCATTGATTATATGGCAAATAACCCGGTATCTTAAAAGAAGAAAAACAGCAGAGCAGTTGACTGAAGCAGAAGAGCCGCAGGAACCGGCACATATTATTGCCTTAAGGGAACTCAGGCAGTTAAAGTCTGATTCATTATGGCAGAAGGGAAGGATAAAGGAGTTTTATACAAGATTGACAGAGATTGTGCGTATATATATAGAAAGACGTTTAGGCATCATGGCAATGGAGCAGACAAGTGATGAGATTATAGCTGAGCTATACACCAGGAATGGTTTGGATAGTAAGGTGATAGAGCTTCTCGGTGAATGCTTTTATATTGCCGACCTGGTGAAATTTGCCAAAGCCAGGCCCGGAGAAAAAGAACATGAAGCATGCCTTGAAAAAGCCTTTTGTTTTATTAATGCATCATATGATTCAAAACCTCCGGATGATCATGGAAGCAATGCTGATAATTCAATATTGACAGCTGAAGAAAAGGTGATTTCAGAAGTTAAAAACCAGGGTGATGAAAGTGAAAGAATGGGTGGATCATGAATTCTTTTGTCACATAAAATACAACTTATAAATATGAAGGATATATGGGGTCTGAAATTACTGGTAATTAATTTGGTGATGTTGTAACACATGGTTAAATGAATTGACAGTCATGATTTATGCAAATGAATACAGTTTTACATACCCGGAATTTCTGTGGCTGTTGCTTATAATTCCGGCAATGGTGGCATGGTATGTGATAAGACAGCATTCCCGCTATCCTTCTTTACAGATTCCGGGATTGCACTGGCTGAAAAATGCACCGGTTACTTTTCGTCAGTATCTTCAGCATATACTGTTTGCCTTCCGGATGCTTGCTTTGGCATTTCTGATCATTGTTCTTGCCCGCCCCCAGTCCCATGATCAATGGGAAGAGATTGAAACGGAGGGAATTGATATCATGATCTCACTCGATATTTCAAGCAGCATGCTGGCAGAGGATTTTAAACCGAACAGGATGGAGGCGGCAAAAAATATTGCCGCTGAATTCATATCCGGAAGGAATAATGACCGGATCGGCCTGGTTATATTCAGCGGAGTGAGTTTCACTCAGTGTCCTCTTACCACAGATCATGCAGTGCTTACCAGTTTACTCGGAGAAGTGGAGATTGGTATGGTAGAAGACGGAACAGCCATAGGTATGGGTCTGGCTACTGCAATTAATCGCTTGCGCGACAGCGAATCCAAAAGCAGAATAATCATCCTGCTCACTGACGGGGTAAATAACCGCGGTGCTATTGATCCTGTAACTGCCGCTAACATTGCAGCCACTTTTGATATAAGGGTCTATACTGTCGGGGTGGGAAGCAGGGGGCCTGCACCCTTTCCGGTACAAACTCCGAGAGGTGTCCGGTACCAGAGTATAGAGGCTGATATAGATGAGGAGATTTTGCAGGAAATTGCCGCAATAACGGGAGGGAGGTATTTCCGGGCTACAGACGAGGATAAGTTGAGTGAGATATATTCTGAGATAGAGCAACTTGAGCGGTCAATGATTGAGGTCCGTCATTTCACCACCAGCAGGGAAGAGTACCGGGCATTTGCTTTTATTGCCGGACTGCTGCTGGTTTTTGAATGGCTTATCAGGGTATTCTGGTTAAGAAATGTGCCCTGATAAGCAGAAATAATATCAGTGACAGAAATCAGCCCCCAGGCACATGAACGGGTAATCTGAAAACAGGCATAATAAAACAGTAAAAACCGAAAAATAAATGTTCGAGTTTGCATATAAAGAGAATCTTTGGTTTCTGGGACTTATTCCTTTAATGCTTATTATGTTCCTGATAATAAGACATAAAAGGAATAAGATCATGAAAAAATTCGGTGATCCCGGGTTGGTCGGATCTCTCATGCCCCTGTTTTCGGCACAAAGACCGGTTTTCAAGTTTATCCTGCTTTTATTTTCCCTGATATTTATTATACTGGCCCTTGCAGGCCCCAGATTCGGATCGAGACTGGAGGAGGTAAAAAGGGAAGGGGTTGAGATCATAATAGCACTTGATGTTTCCAACAGTATGCTTGCCGAAGATATTAGTCCCAACCGGCTGGAGCGCTCAAGGATGGCTGTTTCAAGGCTGATCAGCAATTTAAGGAATGACAGGATAGGGTTAATAGTCTTTGCCGGGGATGCTTTCGTCCAGGTTCCCATAACCGGCGATTATACCGCGGCAAGGATGCTGCTGGAAAATGTGTCGACTGATATTGTTCCTGTTCAGGGAACAGCGATTGTAAGTGCTATAGATCTGGCTGTCCGCTCCTTTACTCCCGATTCGCCTGCAGGCAGGGTCCTGGTAATTATTTCCGACGGGGAAGATCATGAGGACGATCCGGTAAAAGCAGCAGCTATTGCAAGGGAAAAAGGGATTATTGTTCATACAATCGGGATAGGAAGACCGGAGGGTGCTCCAATACCTGTTGCCGGAAACGGAGGCTCTCGTTTTCTGACCGACCGGGAAGGCAATACTGTCATAACCCGCCTCGATGAGGCCACTCTAAGGAGAATTGCTTCTGCCGGTGAAGGAATATATATAAGAGCGGGCTCTTCCGGTACAGGACTTGATATTATTTTTGAGGAGATTAACAAAATGGAAAAGGCCGGATTTGATGAGTTTGCTTATACCGAATTTGAAGAAAGGTTTCACTATATGGCAGCAATAGCCATATTACTTTTAATAATTGATTTTATTATTCCGGAACGAAAGAACAAGTGGTTAAGCAGCATAAGTTTATTCAGCAGATAATAAAGTGATAATATGAAGAGTCTTAAAAACACCCTGGTATTTAATACGGCGTATCTGGCTGTCCTCTTTATTATACTGGCAGCTTGTCCTGAAAATATTTTTGCTCAGGCGGAAAAAAGCCTGATCAGGGAAGGTAACCGCCTTTACCATAAGGATCAGTTTGATGAGTCTGAGCTGTCTTATCGTCGTGCTCTTGAAAAGAATGAAGAATCTCTGCAGGCAAGATTCAACCTTGGTAATTCTCTTTACAAACAAGAGAGATTTGATGAGGCTGTAAGTTATTTTGGGGAACTTGCCGAAGAAATTGATGATCCCCTGAACAGGTCCAGGGTATATCATAATTTAGGTAATTCCATGATTATGTCACAGCAGATAGAGCAAAGCATAGAAGCCTATAAGGAGGCCCTCAGGAATAATCCTGATGATCCGGAAACCAGGTATAATCTTGCTTTTGCACAGGATCTGCTTGATCAGATGGAAGACCGGCAGCAGGATGGTGATGCCGGGCACGAAGGGGATGATCAGGATCAGGAGAGAGATGACAGGGATCAGGCAGACGATGATCAGGATACGGGTGATCAGCATGATCAGGAAGGAGTTGACCGGGATGATCCGCAGAGGCATGATCAGGATCAGCCCGAAGACCGGCAATCTCCCGGACAGGATCAGATTCCGCAGCCTCACCCGGATCAGATTTCGCCTGAGGATGCCCTGCGGATGCTTGAAGCCGCAGAAAGGGAAGATCAACGGGTGCAGCAAAAATTGAAGGAGCAGAAAGCATCGGAAAAACAAACGGAAACGGGCAGGAACTGGTAATTAATGTTATAGAAGCAGCAGGAGAAACAAAAATAAAGTCATGTTTACAGAGGCAAAGGCATACATGAATCCTGCGACCGCCTTCATCGTCTTTTGCAGCGGAGTAAGCGGGCGCAAAAAAATAAATACAGACAGGATCAAAGATTCTTTGCAGTTTGCTGCGTGGGGATTCAATTTTATATTGATCAGGGCTATTAAATTGTTTTCAGTTTGTCTGCTCACGCTGTTCAATGCCACTGCACAGGATGTTGAATTCACAGCTTCAGCACCGCCTGTCGTTGAAGTTGGAGAGCAGTTCAGGCTTACATATTCACTTAACAGGCAGGGCACAGATCTGAGACTGCCGGATCTTGCTGATTTTAATCTGATATCCGGACCCGGCACCTCCAGCAGCAGCAGTGTCCGGATAGTAAACGGACAAATGACGCAAACCAGGTCCCTTACCTATACATACACCTTAATCGCCACCGGGGCGGGTAACTATACCATTGGTGGTGCAACAATTATGGTTGAATCAGATCAATACACCTCCAATCCTGTTGAAATTGAGGTTGTACCGGACAGGGAAGGGAGACGTTCCCTGCCGGGTCAGCAGCAGTCTCCTGACACCCCTGTGCTTCCTGCTGAAATTTCGGGAGAGGATTTGTTTGTTAGAATTTTACTCGACAAAAACGAGGTTTTCCAGGGAGAAGGTGTTGTGGCAACAATTAAATTATATTCCAAACTCGATATCACAGGTATAGAAAATGTAAGGCTTCCTTCGTTCAGCGGCTTTTTTCAGCAGCATATAGAAACACCACCCATACGGGGTCTTGACAGGGAGGTGATTGACGGAGAAATATACGGAACAGGTGTGCTCAGGCAAATGATACTTTTTCCGCAGCGAAGCGGAGAGTTAAATATTGAATCTTTTGAAATGGATGCCCTGGTTCGTCAACGCACAGGAAGGCGCAGCAGTCTGTTTGACGATTTTTTCGGCACATATGAGACGCAGAGAATCCCTGTCAGCAGTAGGCCGCTTACCCTGAAAGTCAAGCCTCTGCCCGATCAGCAACCCCCTGGTTTTACGGGTGCCGTGGGGGATTATAATATGGATATTGATGCTGATCACGGAGAGATAAGAACAAATGAGGCGCTTAGTCTCCGTTTGACCATTTCCGGGAAAGGAAATCTTCAGTTACTCGGGCAACCGGGGATTGATTTTCCTCCCGGGTTCGAAGTATATGATCCGGGTGTAACTGAAAATATAAAGACCGGGACCGGCGGGCAGGAGGGAAGCATAACATATGAATACCTGATGATTCCGCGTTCCGAAGGCAACTTCAGTATTCCTCCGGTTGAATTCAGTTATTTCAATCCTGAAAATGAAGCCTTCCATACCATCACCACAGGGGAATTGAACCTGATTGTTCACAGAGGAGAGGCAGATGAAAGCGGTCCGGCCGTAGCAGGCTATACACGTGAGGATTTGAGAATTCTGGGAAGGGATATCCGGTTTATTAAAACAGGAAGTGTAATGTTAAAAAGGATCGGAGATGATCCTTTCGGCTCCCTGCGTTTCTATCTGTGGTACATTGTACCGCTTTTTGTATTTGTGTTTTTGATAATTATCCAGCGAAAAAATATTCGCGACAGGTCCGATATTGCCCTTATGAAGAACCGCCGGGCCGGTAAGATGACCCGGCGCAGACTCAGGAGTGCCTTCAGGTATCTTAAAGAAAACAATCATCAGGGCTTTTTTGAAGAAATGCTTAAAGCGTGCTGGGGGTACCTGAGCGACAAGCTGCTTATTCCGGTATCTGATCTGAACAGGGAAAATGCAAAGGCAGCCCTGCTCGAAAGGAATGTGGCGGAAAAGGATACAGGCAGGCTTATGGAAATTATCGGCGAGTGTGAATTTGCACGATATGCTCCATCACCCGCTGCCGGTGATATGCAGCAGATATACCGGGATACAGTTAAAATAATTACGGATGTTGAGCAGAATATAAGGCAATGATTGGTAATACAGTGATATATTTATTAACCGTTTTTTTGATTTTTCCCTTTACCGCTTTCGCGGAAAACCCCGGAACCTTCTCCGGGAAAGGATTGGAAAGCAAAATACCTGGTCAGGCAGAGAGTTACCTGACGGAAAATAACCCGCCGGATATGATTGGTTCAGATGAATACTATGAACCGGAGGAGGCATTCAGGAGAGCCAATGAATTATATATTGAAGGGAAATATAAGGAAGCTATTCCGGTGTATGAGGGTATCGTTGATTCCGGTTACCACTTTGCCGGGCTTTATTATAATCTTGCCAATGCATATTACCGGTCCAGCGAAATTCCTCCTGCAATATTGAATTATGAACGTGCTCGTCTGCTGGCGCCCGGTGATGAAGATATCAGCTTTAACCTTGATATGGCCAGGATGCATGTCAGGGACAGGATAGAAGAACTGCCTGTTTTTTTTCTCAACCGCTGGTGGAAACAGGCCAGGGATTCTTTAAATGCCGGGACATGGGCATCAATCAGCGTTGCCACCTTTATTTTCTCTCTCGTCTTACTTTCTGTTTTTCTTGTTTCATCTTCAGTTGTTACCAGGAAAATCTTTTTCTGGATGGCCCTCCTTTTTTTTCTCTCCTCCATCCTCAGTTTTACCTTTGGCCTTGACCAGAGGAACCATTTGAAAAACCACAATACTGCCATCGTATTTGCACCGGCAGTGCAGGTCAAGAGCTCACCCGATATCAACAGCCCGGACCTGTTCGTTATTCATGAAGGAACAAAGGTCCGGATCGAGGACAGCATAGGTGACTGGAGGGCTGTTCGCCTCAGTGATGGCAATAAGGGATGGCTCCGCAAGGATGCTGTTGAGATGATCTGACCGGGTATGAAAAAATCTTTTCCGTTTCTGCCTTTCCTGTTCAAATAATTTCTTAATTTGCCTGCAGACACAGACAACATTGATGCAGGATAAATTTTTTCATAATAAACCAATCACTCAAATGGCAAATATTGAATTACTTCGAAAAAAGATCGATAACGGTGATAATTCTTTATTCAGAAGTTTATACGGAAGTGATCCTGCGGTACTGAAAGAGCAGGCCGTTTCGTATGAATCTCTGATGAACAGGTTTAATTCTTTGTATAAAAATACCGGCAATCCGGTGCTTTTCAGTTCACCCGGCCGGACAGAGATAGGAGGGAATCACACCGACCATAACCTTGGAAGGGTGCTGGCCGGTTCAGTGAGCCTTGATAATATAGCAGTTGCAGCGAAAAACAATTCAGATGTGATCCGGATCGATTCGGCAGGTTATCCTGCCTTTGAAGTTGATTGCCCGGACACATCTCCCAGGGAGAGTGAAAAATACACTTCTGCAGCCCTTGTCCGTGGCATGGCTGCAGGTCTCAGAAATGCCGGGTACCGATGCGAAGGCTTTGATGCCTGT